>JALHHV010000267.1 GCA_022837365.1 Desulfovibrio sp.
GTCGTCCATGAGCGGCCGGGCCAGGGTGGAGAACAGCTGCGGGTGGCAGATGTCGTCCGCCGGGACGAAGGTGCAGTACTCCCCGGAGCACTGCGCGAGACCCCGGTTGTAGTTGGCCGTGGACCCCGCGTTGGATTCCGCCCGCAGGAACACGATGCGGCGGCCCGTGCGGGCGTAGCGGGGGTGCACGGCGCGCTCGATGACGTCGGCGGTGGCGTCGTAGCGGCAGGCGTACGAGGCGGTGGCCCCGGCCGCGTCGCGCAGGAAGCGCCGGATCACCGCCACGGAATCGTCGGTGGAGGCGTCGTCGGTGATGACGATCTCCAGGTTGGGGTAGTCTTGGAACATCAGCGAATCGAGGCATGCCCCAATGTACCGGCCGTGGTTGTAGCTGGGCACCACCACCGAGATCAGCGGGTGGCCGGAGTGCGCGGTACGGTGGCTTTCGTCCGTGTTCATGGCCGCTCCTTCGCGGGCGTTGCCCCGCTCCCCCCGATGTTCCCCCCGGTTTCCCCCCCATCGGGAAATCCGTAGTAGCTGACCCGGAACGGCGCGGGGTAGTCCCCGGCGTCCAGGACGGCCCGCGCCAGCCCCGGCGGCGGTGGCGGCTGGGTAGTCGAGCAGGCCAGCAGGGCGGCGTTGATGGCCGCCGGGTCGCGCATCAGGTCCGTGGACAGGCGCAGTCCGTACCCCCACGCGGCCATGCGCTCCGCGGGAGCGCCCAGGTCGAAGGTGACCGGGTACAGCCCGGCCAGCACCGCCTCGGACAGGGTATAGGAGTATGTTTCCGGCCACACGGCGGGCAGGAAGGCCAGGTGGTGCGGCTCCCTCCCGTTCGCGGCCAGCAGGCCGGGCAGTTCGTCCGCGCCGTAGCGGCCGGTAATGGCCACCCCAAGCTCGCGCAACGCATCGTCGCGGTCGGTGTAGCCCACCACGGTGAAGTGCAAAGGCAGCCCGGCCTTGCGGGCGTGGCGGGCGCAGTCCTCCAGCACGTGCGACCCCTTGTGCGGGCCGATGGCCCCGATGACCGCCACCCGCAGTGGCTCGCCAAGTGCGTAGGGTACGCTGGTCGCGGGGGGGGACGTTCGGGGCGGCGTTTCCGGGTGGGGCCGCACGGCGATGAGCGCGGCACAGCCGGGAAAGTGGGCGGCCAGCCGCCGGGCGGTGTCCCGGCTGGGGGTGAAGATGGCGCGCGCGCCTTCCAGCAGCGTCCCCCACGCGGCGCGCCAGCGCACGATGTCCGTGTTGCCGAGTTGCGGTGTTTCCGCCGCGATGCAGGCGGCGCAGCGCCACGGCGCGCCGTTTTCCCTCCGCCCGTCCGCGTCCAGCGCCGTGGGGCAGGGGAACCCGTCCGGCCCGATGCAGGTGATGCGCGGGCACAGCGCGGAAAGGTCGTGCGCGGTGACGTCGTAGGGGATTTCCAGCAGCCGGGCCACCAGCGGCAACAGTTCCGGCGCGGCGTGCGGGTAGCCCGCCAGGTTGTGCACGTGGATGTGGCCGATGTTCAGGTCCGCCAGCACTTCCAGCAGCGCGCCGAAGTCGGGCGGCAGGTCGAAGGCTAGATTGGGCAGGTGCAGCGGCTGCGACAGGTTCACCGTCCACACGCACCCGGCATCGTTCCCGCGCGGGCGCAGCACCAGTGCGGGCGTGCCTTCCGCCGTCAGCCGGTCGCACAGGTCCTGCACGTGGCGCTCGGTGCCGCCGCCCCAGTTGTGGGTGACCATTAGCACAGGGCGGGCGGCGAGAGAACATGCGCCCGGTGCAAGGCTTGGCGCGACGGACGCCGTCTCTCGGACGCCATGCAGGGCGCGGCGCAGCCGGTCGATCTCCTCCCATGCCCGGCGGGCCGGGCGTTCCGTGGCCGTCCGCATGCGGAGCGCATCCGCCAGCAATTCCTCCGCCCGCGTCCGGCCCAGCCTGGCCAGGGCAAGGTCCAGCCGGACGGCGGGCATGTCCGTTTCCGGCTGGCCGTAGCGGCGGGTTTCCAGCACGGCGCGGGCAAGGTCCGCCGGGTCGCGCACCTCGGTCCCGTACGGCGCGGGCAGCGCGCGGCTTTCCAGACGTTCGCGCGGGATGCACAGTAGCGCGCCCTCTTCCGCCGCGCCAAAGATGTTGCGCGTCGCTCCCCGGTGGTTGGCGGGATTGAAGGCGGCGTGGCGCAGATGGAACACGGCGTAGTCCCACCCCAGCGCCAGCCGCGCGGCCGGCCAGGCATGGGCGAAGTCGTTGCACTCCATGTGCAGCACCGGGCGGCAGGCGCGGATGGTGCGTTCCGCCCCCAGCAGGATATCCGCCTCCATCCCTTCGGCGTCCACCTTGATCAGGTCCACCCTGCCGTCGTGGCGGCCTCCCCGTCCGTCCACCGCCTGGCCGGGGGAGGGGGCGGGCGCGGCCCGTAACTCGTCCAGCCGAAGCACGGGCACTTCCGCCGTGCCGGATGCCCCGCCGGTGGCGACGCCATCCGCGAACCGCAGGCGCACCATGCCGAGGTTCTGCCGACCCTGCCCGGCGATGCGCGGCACATGGGCCGTGCCCGGCCGGCTGCCCGCTCCGGCGCGCAGCGTCGTGACGACTTCGCACAGTCCGTTGGCGGCAACGGTGCGCAGCAGCAGCTCGAACAACTCCACCTGGGGTTCCAGCGCCGTCACGCGCCCCCCCGGTCCGACCATGCGGGCAAAGGCCACGGCGTGGGAGCCCGCGTTGGCTCCCACGTCCAGCACATGGCCGCCGCGGGGCACGTAGGGGGCCAATGCGTCCAGTTCCGCTTGCGCCCACTCGCCGTACTGCATGAGCGAAGCGCCCACGGGCACGTCGAAGTCAAAGTGGTGGAGCAGCCCATACCGGCAGGAGAGAAGGCGCACCCGCTCTTCCAGCCACGGAGGCAGCGGCCGGGGAGAGGGCGGATCCGCAGCCGGGATGCGGGCGGCAGGGGTGTCGGCGTTCCTGGGGGGCGTCATGCGGGGCGTTCCTTGCGTGCGGGATGTGTCGCGGCATGTTCCACGGGGCGGTGGGCGTCCGACGGGGCAGGGCGTTCCGTAAGGTACGCGGCAAGCGCCATGCCCCTTGCCGCGTCCAGCCGGGAGTTCACCAGCATGCCCTGTGCCCGCCCGATGGGCACCGCGTCATAGGGCAGGGTTTCCGGGCCGGTATCGCGGTCTCCGGGGGTGGCCCGGCGGCGCGCGGCGCGCACCAGGGTCAGCGCGCCGTCGCGGGACCAGACCGGGGGAAGATCCTGCCTGCGGGCGGGAATGCCGGGCACGGAAACGACCTCTCCCGCCGTATCCACCCGTTTCAGATGCGCCGGATGCGCTGGGGCGGGGGATACGGAGCAGACGGCGCGGGGCGGGAGGCACGGCTCGTCGGGAGCGGCCGGTTTTCCTCCGGATTCGTTTCCGGGAGCCAGCGCAGAAGCGAGAAAGGCGCGCAGGGTGGCGGCATCCAGCAGGGCGGCCCGGCCATCCACGTACAGCACGTCATGTCCGGCAAGGACGGGATGGCCGGGGAACGCTGTCCCTTCGGCAAGGTCCGCGCGGCGGAACAGGGGCACGGGCCACTCGCGCGCCGCCGCGCGGCAGGCGGGCACGCGGGGCGGGGGGAGCAGCGGCAGGCCGTAGCGGGTGGCCACGGCACGGGCCATGACGCCCTGGCCCGCCACGAAGACCGGCATGGCGGAGCGGTGGTCCCGGTCGGCGTCCGGCGCATTCAGGGCCCGCAGCACAGTGTCCACCGTCCTGCAGGGCGCGGGAACGCCCTCCAGGCACAGGTACGGAGTTTCCGGGGCGGGGGCCGTTCCGTCCGGGGGAGGCTCCGGCCCTTCGGGCGGCAGCAGCACCACGCAGGCCAGGCGGCCATGGGAACGCGGGCAATGAAGCGGGGACGCCGTCGATTCCGGTTCGGGGGATTCCGGCCGGGTTGCGGGGCAGTGCGCCGCGATGTCGCCGGGGCCGCAGGGGGGGAAATTGACGGAGGAGTTTTCCAGCAGGCGGGCTGCGGCGAGATCCCACGGTTCGTCCACGTCCAGCCCTTGCGCGGCGGGTATCACATGGGCCACGGGGTTGCCGTCGGGGGCGGGGGGCACGGTCATGTCGGGCCGCAGCCACGGCTCGATGCGGTAGCGGGGGCGATGGCTTTCCAGCGAAAACGCGCCGCATTGGAGAAAGCGTTCCCCGCCATGCGGACCTTGGCCCCGGCGAGGCCGCGCGTCATGGGCAGGACCGGGCAGGGGAGCGGGCACGCCGTCGCGCAGGGTCAGGAAGTCCAGCGACGCGGAGGGCAGCCGGGCCACCGTGTGCAGGGCGGGGCGGTTGGCCGCCGTCAGCCGGTCGAGGGCGCGGGGAATTTCGACGGGGTCCACGAAGGGGTGGGTGGCGGAAACCGTGAGCAGGAAGTCCGGCACCCGCCGCTCCACCAGCAGCATCCACATCTGCGCGAACATCCACGGGTCGAAGGGCGACACGCGGTCGCCCCCCAGTTCCGCCGGACGCAGGAAGGGCACGTCGGCCCCGGCATGGCGGGCGGCGGCCGCTATGTCCGGGCAGTCGGTGTTGATCACCACCCGGCGCACCTCCGGCACGGCCCGGCACACGTCCACGGCCCGTTCCACCAGCGCGCGCCCGCCCACCCGGCGCAGGGCCTTGCGCGGCACCCCGCGCGAGCCGCCGCGCGCAAGGACCATGGCCACCACGTCCCAAGAGTGGCGTGGGATGTTGCAGTCCCTGTGGGCCGGGTCGGACAGCCGCTCGGCGCGGATGCGCGCGCACTCGGCCACCCACCGGTCCAGCGCCCCGGACGGCAGGCCGTGGTCACGCACCCGTTGCGCGGCGCGGTCGGCCCGGCCCAGCCAGAGCCGCTCCGTCACGGCCAGCACGCACTGTTCCGG
>JALHHV010000268.1 GCA_022837365.1 Desulfovibrio sp.
CCTGCTGATGGCGTTGCTGTTCCTGCCGCTGTTGCGGCGCGCGCCGTCGGGACCGCCCGCTGATGAAAGCCTGCGCGGCGGCGTGCATACCTGGGGCTATGCCCGCTACGCCCTGGCCGCCTACGGGCTGATCCTGCTGCACATCTTTCTGGATTGCATCACCACCTACGGCACGCAGGTGTTCCTGCCCTTCTCGGACTACCGGGCGGCCTTGCCCGCCGTGTTCATCATCGACCCGGTCATGACCCTGGTCATGCTGGCGTGCATCGTGGCGGCCATGGGCCGGACGCACCGGCGCGCCTTTGCCGCGCTGGGCCTGGCCTGGACGCTGCTGTGGCCCGGGGCCTCGCTGGCCGTGCAGCGGCACGTGCAGTCCGGCCTGGTGGCGAAGCTGGCGGCCCAGCCCGTCCCGCCCGTGTCGGTGGCGGTGATCCCCGAAGCCTTGGCCCCGTTCAACTGGAAGGTTGTGGTGGACGACGGCCGCCGCTACGCCGCTACGGCATGGCCCGTTACCAGTTGCTGAACCCGGATGCGCCCCTGGCCTTCGAACTGTTCGACAAGCCTGATCCGGTGCTGTACCGCCGCCTGTCCGAGGCCGAGGAATTGTTCCGGGTGTACGGCCGCTTCGCCATGTTCATGACCCAGGAAACCCGGCAGGAGAACGGCGCGCCCGTGGTCACGTACCGCGACCTGCGCTTTGCCTCCACGGTGCCGTTCATGCGCATGCTGCGCGGCGAAGGCGTGCCCTTCCAGTTGTGGGCGCGCCTTTCGGCCGACGGGCGGCTGGAGGGGTTCCGCTTCGTGCAGGGGCGCAGCGCCGGGGGAAGCGACGGGGGTGACGGGGGCGGCTGGGTGCCCGCGACGCGCTGACGACGGCATGGCGCCGTGCACGGGCCGATGAAATGCGTCCACCCCCCTTGTCACGTGGTGGGGGACGCGATATTGATGGAATATTGGGGAGAAGGGCGTGGTGACGCCATGCGGCGACAGCCGGGGCGCACCCGCACAACTGCCATCCGGCGGAGCGCGAACCATGTCGGCACTGTGCCGGACGCGCGCGTAACATGCCGTCAGGAATAATGCTTCGCACATGGTGCCGCCGCATCGGGGTTCCGGGGCGCGCGCGGCGGCCCTGCACCAAACGCCATGCCCCGCACGGACAGGTCCGACTGGAGGTCCACGTGAACAAGAGCGAACTGGTACGAGCGCTTGCCGAAGAGCATGAGCTGCCTGTAGAGGACGCCACCATGGTGGTGAACACCTTCTTCGACTGCGTGCGTGATGCGCTGCTGGAAGGGGACCGCGTGGAGATTCGCGGTTTCGGTTCGTTCAAGATCAAGGGGTACCGGGGCTACAAGGGCCGCAACCCCAAGACCGGCGATTCCGTGGCCGTGCCGCCCAAGCGGCTGCCCGTGTTCCGCGCCGGGAAGGAACTGAAGGATCTCCTGAATCCGTAGCTGGCCGGGCTTCCGGGGGCTTTGCGTTTTCGTGGATGGTGGGGCGGCGCGGCTCGCGCCGCCAGGCGGGCGGTTGCGCCGCCGGTCGGGGGCCGGCTGCGCGAGCGCTCGCGTTCGGTTTGGGGGCGCGTGAAGACAGGGGATGCGTGCCGCCCGTGGGCGGCACAGGGGGGAACGATGGGCGACGGCACGGACGATACGCTGTACGGGCACAGGTCATGTCCTGTCCCGGCGGTCATGCCGCGCGAACTGGCGGAAGAACGGCTGCGTCACCTGCACCTGCGCATCGGCGAGGGCATCGTGGCGCGGCGTCCGGCCATCATCGCCACGGTGCTCGGCTCGTGCGTGTCCGCCACGTTCTTCCATCGGCCCACGGGGCTTGCGGGCATCTTTCACGCCATGCTGCCCTCGGCCGAGGGCAGCCGCGACTTCGACTGCAACCCCTGCAAGTACGTGGACACCGCCGTGGAGGCGGTGCTGGCCCATTTCATCCGCAAGGGCGTGCCGGTCATCGAGATCGAAACCAAGCTGTTCGGCGGCGCGTTCAGCATGAACACCGAAGAAAAGTCGCTGGTGCGAACGCTGGTGGACGTAGGCGGCCGCAACGTGCAGGTGGCCCGCGATCTGCTGCGCGACAGGGGGCTTGTGGTGTCCGGCGAGCACGTGCTGGGCGAACGCGGCCGCAAGCTGCTGTTCCATGCCGGCACCGGCGAGGTGTGGGTGAAGCTGCTGCGCCGCAGCCTGGCCGAACAGGGGCGCGGCGCGGGCCGCAACGGCCAGGGCGGCGGTGGCCGGGACGGCAGGCAGGAGCCGCCCGCGTGGTCCTATGATTCCCGCACCGCGCCGTGGACCGACGGGGACGCGGAGGGCGGGCAGGATGGGCCCGGCCCCGGCGGATCAGGCGGCGGACGCGACGCATCCTGACGCGACGCTTCCCGGCGCAATGTCCCGCCGGACCTTGCCGGTCCGGTGTCCCGGAGCGCCCGCGCACGCTGGCCTTGCCACCGGAAATGGGCTACGAGCGGGAGCAGACCCCCATTCCCCACGCACCCGCACGCCGGACCCCTGCCGCATGAAGATCGTCTTCTGTATCGACGACAACCCCCGCTACCTGCTCATGATGCGCGCGGCCGTGCGCTCGCTGCGCCGCCTGCACGGCGACGCGGCCCCCTGCGTGTGCGTGTACGGCGGCGGCGATGCGGCGGTCATGGACGCGGTGCGCGCCGAGGGCGTGCAACTGGTCCGGCACACCCCGGTCATCGGCGTGCACAACGCCCCGCGCGAATTCCACCGCTGCATCGGCGCCTTCCTGAAGCTGGAACTGGCCCTGCTGCCGGAACTGGCCGACGACGAGTACGTGCTGTACTGCGACGCCGACGTGTACTTCCACCAGCCGATTCTGGGAGATGCGGGGGGGGACGCGGCATCCGGCGGCGCGGAGCACATCCGCCCGCCGTACATGGCCATGGCCCGCGAGGCCACGGCCCCCTTCCATCACGCCCACGAACAGCTGGACTATGAATGGCGCGGCCGCCGCTACGTGGTGCCCCTGCCGTTCCCCATCTGGACCTTCAGCAGCGGGGTGGTGCTGTTCAACCTGGCCCGGCTGCGGCGGCACGACCACGTCCACAACTTCCTGGCCTTCTGCGTGCAGAATCTGCACCGCATCGGCAACCTGGACCAGTCGCTGCTCAATTACTTCTTCGGCAAGCGGGTGACCAAGCTGGACCCTTCGTGGAACTGCCCGCCCTACCGGGCCGACGCGCTGGCGCGGGCGCGCATCGTGCACTTTCACGGCCCCAAGCCGTGGGACACCAGACCCGCCCTGTGGAAGGACCTGCGCATCAACCATTACGCGGAATTCCGCCGCCGCTGGCTGGACCTGCTGACGCCGGAAGAGCGCGAGCAGGCCGCCGCGTGGGAGGCGGCGGGGTAGGGCGCGTCCACCCGCCGTTTCCGAACCCGCCCGGCATCCCGTCGCCCTGCCTCATAATCATCCCCGCTTCGCCTTCCCTGCTGCCATCGGCCCGCAACCCTGCTATGCTGGCCCCGTCACCCAGTCACGCAGTCACGCCGCCACGGCCCGCCGTCCATACCGCCGAAAGCCTGCGCGGGCTGTTTCCCGTGGCCGGGCAGCCCCTGCCGGAAGCCGCCCACGCCTTCGCGCCCATTGAGCAGCGCACCTGCCTCATCGACGGCAAACTGGAGGAATGGCCCGGCGAGATGCAACAGGTGTTTTCTCCCATCGGCGAGGTCAGCGAGGTCAGCGGGATAGGGGGCGCTGGCGGCTTCACCCCGCGCCTGCTGGGCAGCTGCCCCATCCTGGACGAGGCCGCCGCCCTGGGCGCCGTGGACGCCGCCGACCGCGCCTGGGCCGACGGCATGGGCGCATGGCCCACCATGGGCGTTGCCGGGCGCATCCGCCACGTGGAGGATTTCGCCCGGCGCATGGCGGCGCGGCGCACCGAGGTGGTGCGCATCATGATGTGGGAAATCTGTAAGTCGTGGCAGGATGCCTCGGCCGAATTCGACCGCACCATGGAATACCTGCGCGACACCATCGACGCGCTGAAGGATCTGGACCGGGCCTCGTCGCGCTTCGTCATCGAGAAGGGCATCTACGCGCAAATCCGCCGCGCGCCGCTGGGGCCGGTGCTGTGCATGGGGCCGTACAACTACCCGCTGAACGAGACCTTCTGCACGCTGATGCCCGCGCTGATCATGGGCAACCCGGTCATCGTGAAGACGCCGCGCCTGGGGCGGCTGCTGTATTCGCCGCTGATGGAAGCCTTCCGCGACGCCTTCCCGGCCGGGGTGGTGAATATCCTGCACGGCGACCGGCGCATCGTGAAGCCCATCATGGCCTCGGGCCGCATCAACGTGCTGGCGTTCATCGGGTCCAGCACGGCGGCGGACGCGCTG
>JALHHV010000269.1 GCA_022837365.1 Desulfovibrio sp.
TACGCCGCCGGCGAGGCCGGGCCCACCTGGCTGGAAGGCGCGTTCGGCGACGATCCGGCCCGCGAAGGGCAACCCGCCGCTCCGGTGAAGGCGCCCAAGCCCCGCAAGGCGCGCAGCAAGCTGCCCGGCCTCGACCTGCTGCATTCCGTGGCGGGCGGCGACACCAAGCCCGCCCGCCAGGTGCTGGAGGCCAAGGGCCAGAGCGTCATCACCTGCCTGGCCGATTTCGGCGTGCAGGGCGAACTGACCCGCATCACCCCCGGCCCGGTGGTCACCATGTTCGAGGTGCGCCCCGCCCCCGGCGTGAAGGTGAGCCGCATCGCCAACCTCAGCGACGACCTGGCGCTGGCGCTGAAGGCCATCGCCGTGCGCATCCAGGCGCCCATCCCCGGCACGGACACCGTGGGCATCGAGATTCCCAACGAGGCGCGCGAGAACGTGTGCTTCAAGGAACTGCTGGCCTCGGACACCTTCCGCTCGGCCCCGTCCATGCTCACCATGGCCATCGGCAAGGACATCGCGGGCAACGCCACCGTGGCGGACCTGGCCCGCATGCCCCACCTGCTGGTGGCCGGGGCCACCGGCGCGGGCAAGAGCGTGTGCCTGAACTCCATCCTGCTCAGCTTCCTGTACAAGGCCCGCCCCGAAGACGTGCAGATGCTGCTGGTGGACCCCAAGCGCATCGAACTTGCCGTGTACGCCGACCTGCCGCACCTGGTGCACCCCGTGGTGACGGAAATGGCCCTGGCCAAGAACGCCCTGGACTGGGCCGTGCAGGAGATGGACCGCCGCTATCAGGCCATGGCGCGGCTGGCTGTGCGCAACATCGCGGGGTACAACCAGAAGCTGGCCGACCTTGGCGCGGACCTGCCGCCGGAACTGGCGGACCTGGAGCGCATGCCGTACCTGGTCATCGTCATCGACGAACTGGCCGACCTCATGCTCACCGCCGCCAAGGACGTGGAAACCAGCATCGTGCGTCTTGCCCAGCTGGCGCGCGCGGCGGGCATCCACATGATCCTGGCCACCCAGCGGCCCAGCGTGGACGTGGTCACCGGGCTCATCAAGGCCAACTTCCCGTGCCGCATCTCGTTCCAGGTCACCTCCAAGCACGATTCGCGCACCATCCTCGACACCGTGGGCGCGGAACACCTGCTGGGCAAGGGCGACATGCTCTTCAAGCCCAGCGGCGGCAAGTTGCAGCGGCTGCACGGCGCCTTCGTGGGCGACGACGACGTGGCCGCCGTGGTGGAGTTCTGGAAGGGCCAGCAGGCCCCCAACTACACGGTGGACTTCGCCGACTGGGGCAACGAGGGCACGGGAGACGGCGCCAACGGCAACGGCGGGGGCGATCTTTCCGACGACCCCATGTACGCCGAGGCCGTGGAATTCGTCATCGGCCAGGGCAAGGCGTCCATCTCGCAGATCCAGCGGCGCTTCCGCATCGGGTTCAACCGGGCGGCGCGCTACGTGGAGCAGATGGAGCACGACGGCATCATCGGCCCCTCGGACGGCAGCAAGCCGCGCATGGTCATCCGGTAGCAGACGGGGCGCGGGGCAGGCATCGCCGCAAGGCCGCGCTCCTGAAGCCATTCCATCCCGACAGCAATCCCTCACAGGAGGATTCCGTGAAGCGTCCCCTTTCTCTCCGTGCAGTGGCCCGCCGTTGCGGGCTTGGCGCGCTCTGCCTTGCCGCGCTGCTGGCGGCCGTCCCGGCCCAGGCCGCGGGCGAACTGACCAACCGGCTCCAGCAGCGCTACGACGCCACCACCACCCTCAAGGCGGACTTCACCCAAGTGTTGCTGCATCGTGAAAGCGGGGCCAAGGAAACCCGGCAGGGCACCCTGCAATTCCGCAAGCCGTTGCTGGTGCGCTGGGAGACCAAGGCCCCCCACGCCGAACTGCTGGTGGTGACGGCCAACGAAATCTGGAACTACCTGCCGGACGAAGAGGTGGCCTACAAATACCCAGTGGAGCTGGTGCAGGACTCGCGGTCCATCATCAAGGTCATCACCGGCCAGGCCAGGCTGGAGCAGGACTTCGACGTGGCCGAGGAGGCCGACGATAGCGGCATGGCCCGCCTGCACATGTACCCCAAGGAGCCCACTCCGCAACTCACCGAGGCCTTCCTGTGGGTGGACCCGGCCACCAACCTGATCCGCCGCGCCAAGATCATCGACTTCTACGGCAACGAGAACGACATCACCCTGAACAGCCTGGCCACCGATGCCGGGGTTCAGGATAGCGCCTTCCGCTTCACGCCGCCCAAGGGCGTGGACGTGGAGGACCGGACCAGGCAGGGGTCGCCCGAAAAGCAGCTGTTCAATTAGGGGCGCGCGGTACGTCTGGCTGCTGACGACGCCGGGCATCGCCAACAGCCCAGGAGTTCTCCCCCCACGGGGAACACTCTTATTTCAAGTTCAACTTGAAGTTCGAGAAAATGCCAACGCCTCCCGCATCAGCGCGGGAGGAGTTGTTTACATTTCAGGGTAAAACAGACGGTTACGCTTCAAGCCCGGCGGCGCGGCGCAGTGCCGCCACCTCGTGCGGGGTCAGGCGGCGGGCCGCACCCTTGGGCAGTTCGCCCAGTTCCAGCGGCCCCTGCCTGATACGCCGCAGCAGCAGCACCGTCAGGCCCAGGTCGCGGCACATCCGGCGAACCTGGCGGTTCACCCCCTGGCGCAGGGTCATCTCGATGAGGCTGGCCTGCCGGTCCGACTGGAGCAGGCGGACGTCCACTGGGGCCAGACGGTCGCCCTCGGCCAGGGTCATGCCCTGGCGCATGGGGGTAAGGGTGGCCTCGGTCACGTGGCCGCGCACCTTGACCAGGTACACCTTGGGCAGGTGGTAGCGGGGATGGGTGAGCCGGTTGGTCAGGTCGCCGTCATCGGTGAGAATCAGGAGCCCCTCGGAAAAATAGTCCAGCCTGCCCACGGGGTACAGCCGCCCGCCGCGCAGGTCCGGCGGCAGGATGCCCAGCACCGTGGCCCGCCCCTGCGGATCGCGCACGGTGGACACCACCTGCACCGGCTTGTGCAGCATCACGTAGGTGAACGCGGCAGGCGCGGCGTCCAGTTCCAGCAGTTGCCCGCGCACCTCGATGCGGTCGCGTCCGGGCACCACGCGCGCGCCGGG
>JALHHV010000270.1 GCA_022837365.1 Desulfovibrio sp.
GCCGCCCCCGGTGCGCATCAGGCCCGACTGGCGGGTCTTGCCCGCGTTGGCGGACCCGCCGTCGCGGCGTTCGGCGTCCAGCGCCGGGGCCACGCCGTTGCCGTTGCCCTTGCCGGTGGCGGTTTCGCGGATCAGCACTTGGCTGCGCTGGGCGGCGCGGTCGCCGCGCCGGTCGGACTGCTCGATGCGGTCGGCAGACTTTTTGGCCGCCTGCAACACCGGGTCCAGCGCGGAGCCCAGGGCCGAGGCCAGGTTGCGGTCGGCCTGCTCGCGCGCGGCCATTTCCTGCCCGGCGGGCACCAGCACGGACTTGAGCCCGGAGGCGGTGGTGGAGATTTCCGTCTGCCCGCCGAACAGCGTCTTCATGGCGGCCAGCACTTCGGGCGACAGGCGCAGGCCCTTGGCCATGGCTTCCAGTTCCGCCACGTTGACGTCGATGGCGTCGCCGTCGGTCTTGCCGGTCAGCTTGCCGGTCAGCTTGCCGCTTAGGGCCTTCCACACCGCGTCGGTGTTGCCCGCGTCCATCTGGGCCAGCATGTCGTCCGCTTCATCGGGCAGCATGCCGATCTTCTGCAGGAACTGCTTGGCGTCCAGGCGCTGGTTGCCGTTCAGGACGGTGGCGGCGGCGCCGTCGGGGTCCAGGTTGGCGTAGGGGCCGTCCTTGCGCAGGGCCGAGATGACCTGGCCCAGCGAGTAGGTGCCGGGGGTGGAGGCCATCTGGGCGAGCCGTTCCAGCCGGTCGGGCGAGACGCCGCTCTTTTCCAGCTGGTTCCGCAGCGCGATGACGTCCTGGTAGGAAAGACTGATCTGGCCCGGCGCGGTGAGCACGCCGCCGTCCTCGCCCCTGCGCACCTTGCCCTTGGCTTCCGTGGCCGCGCTGGCGGCGGTGCGGAGGGCGGAGTTGCCCGCGCCGAGCCCCGCTCCGAAGAAGGAGCGAGGGCTCGCCTTTTCCGCAAGCACGGACGCGAAGTCGAGGGTGCTGGCAGTGACCTTGGAGCGCCGCGTCACGTCGGACGGCGCCTTTGCGGTCTCGGGAAGGAAGGGAAAAATATGCATGCCGGGGCTCCTTGCGGCCAATGAATTACAAGGACCGTTCCAAAATTTTGTGCGGCATGATTTCAACTGGTTACGGAGCATGCGCAGGGTCTGCCCGGCAATGCCTGCCGTGCGCGGCGGCGTGCCGTGCGGACGGCGTTTGCAATTTACCCGGTGAGCGGGCGCAGCATGGGCGGGTGGCGGTGCCAGAAGTCGGGCGGCAGCGTGGCCTGTCCGGAGCCGAGGCCGCGCAGGGCGCGGGCCAGGTCGCGGCCCAGGCCGGACAGGGCGCGGCGCAGGGCTTCGGCCAGGCGGGGGGATGCGGCGGCAAGATCGACCCAGGCCCGGCGGGCGGCGGCCTCGCCGTGCAGGCCGAGCCGCCAGGCCCAGAACGCCTTCCAGAACAGGCCGAACAGGCGGCGCGGCGCGGCTTCCGGCCCACCCCCGGGCGAGGACAGGGGAACGAGGTCGAACAGGCCCAGCGCGTCGCGCCCGGTGCGCAGCAGTTCCAGCCCCGGCAGGCGCAGCCGGGCAAGGCGCGAGGCGGGGGGCAGCGCGGGGGCCGCATCCTGCTCGCGCAGCAGCGCGTGCACCAGCGAGGCCACCCGGACCGGGTCGAACCTGTCGCGGCAGAGCACGGATGGCTGGGTGCACCGCCAGCACCCCACGCAACTGATGGTGGCGCGCAACACGTGGTGGCCGGGGGGGAAGGGGGCGGTTTCCCAGGCGTTCACCGGTCCCATGGACAGGTTCAGGGTGGGGGTCTGGGTCCAGGCGGCCACGTGCATGGGGCCGGTGTCCGGCGTGACCAGCAGGCGCAGCGAGCGGGTGAAGGCCACCAGTTCCGGCAGGGTGAAGCGGCCGCACAGGTTCAGGGCGGGGGTGCCCGCGCGGCGGGCCACGTCGGCCCCCAGCGCGGCTTCCGCCGGGCCGCCCAGCAGCACCGGCTTCAGCCCGCGCCGCAGCAGGTCGCGGGCCAGCGTGGCCCAGAATGGCGCGCCGGGGTGCTTTTCCGGCTCGCTGGCTCCCAGGAACAGCCCCACACGCAGCGGGTCGCGCCCCTGGTGCTGCGGGGCGGGCCAGTCGGTGGACCGCAGGCGGGCGTGGGGCACGCAGTCCAGCGCGTTCAGGTCAGCCCAGTGGAACTGGTTGTGCCGGTTGTTGTGCACCAGCGAGGTGCGGTACAGCTGCCAGCGCCCGTGCACGTAGGTGGTCCGGCCGCCGCCCGCGCCTGTTCCCGGCCCCGCTCCTTCGCCCGTTCCCTCGCCGGTCTGGCGCGGGCCGAAATGGGCGTCGGCCCGCAACTGCCCGGCCAGCGCGGCGGCCTCGGACCGGTGGCTGAGGTTGATCACCAGATGGTAACGGTGCTGGCGCAGCCGGTGGGCTGCGGCGTAGGGAAAGAAGACCGCTTCCGGCCCGATGGGCATGAGCCCTTGGAAGAATTTTTCCTCGCCCACCACCCACAGCGGGCGGCGCGGGTGTTCCGCCCGCAGCCAGGCCAGCAGCGGAAAGGTCAGCACCAGGTCGCCCATGCGCTGCATCTGCAACACCAGAATGGGAGCGTCGTCCGGCCCTGAAGTGTTGTCCGTCACGGACGCGGCGGGCGGCGGGGTGATGAGGGGTGTGGGAGCGGCGGTCATGGCCTCGGTGTGGGCCCTGGTGTGGGCCTTGGCATGGGCGTTGGCATGGGCGTGGTGCGGCTACCTGGCGCGGGCCGGGCCGAAGATGCGGCGCATGTGGTCCAGCAGCGCGCGCAGCCGGTGCTCGTAGGTGTGTTCGGCAAGAATGCGCCTGCGCGCGGCGGCCACCACGCGGGCGCGCTCTTCCGGGTGGTCCAGGTAGCGGCGCAGCAGGCCGTCGGCCTCTTCCGGCTCCGCGTAGCAGACCACCTCGCGGCCCGGCTCGAACAGGTTTTCGATCTGGTCGCGCCAGTCGGTGAGCACGAACGACCCGGTGGCGGGCACGTCGAACACCCGTTGGTTCACCGCGCCCTTCATCTGCTTGCTGGTGCAGTTGAAGTTGATCTCCGACAGGGGGTAGAACGCGGGCAGTTCACTGTAATAGTTGATTTCCGGATGCAGCCGCCAGCCTGCGGGCGCGGTGCGGAACACCTTGCGCCAGCCTTTGTCGCCCACGATGAGCGGGGCGAAGGGCAGGGTGCGCGCCACGCAGGCGGCGCGGTACTGGCGGGTGGCCTCCCACGTCAGCATGGTCTCGTAGGACAGGCGGCGCTCGGCGTCTTCCAGCCCGTCCAGCCCCCCCAGCCCGTCGTACACGGCGGCAAGGTCCGGCTGGTGCGCCCGCAGGTAGGCCCCCACGGACCGCTCGCCGTGCGCGCCGAAGCCCGCCGCCACCTCGCGGTACGAACGCAGCAGCGCGGCGGGCAGTTTGCCCGCCTTCATGCGGTGGGCCACCTTGTAGACCATGGAATTGCCCACGAACGACACCCGCGCCCGCCACGGATGGCTGGCGGGCGGCGGCGACGCGGGCGGGGCGAAGCGCGCGGGGTCCGTGCCCAGGGGCAGGTAGGCCACGTGCTCGAAGCCCAGGTCGCGCAGCGAGGGCAGGTTGTCCGCGTCCCAGGTGAAGATGGCCGTCCACGGGCTGACGATGCGCCGGTACAGGTAGAGGATCAGGTGCGGGTTGTCCACGAACCACGAGGCCAGGGGCAGGCGCAGCTTTTCCAGCAGGTCGGTCAGCACGCCTTCGCGGTCCACGCCCAGGTGGTTGATGGTGAAGGCGAAGTCGGGCCGGAATTCCACCACGGCGCGCAGCAGCTTTTCCACGAACTCGCCCCGGCCCACCTCGTCGTCGTCCAGGGTGAGCAGGTGATGCGGCACGCCCAGGCGCTGGCAGGCGGTGACGATCTCGCCCATCAGGAAATACTGGCTGGTGATCAGCAGCACGCGCGGCAGGGCGGCCGGGTCCGCGAATTTCGGGTAGGCGGCCCGTTCCCAGAAGTTGAAGCGGGCGCTGGCGGACAGCACGTCGCGCAGCCGGGCGTAATGGGCGCGGTCCAGCCGCAGGTAGAAAGGGTGCGGCAGGGGCAGCAGGGGCAGGCCGCCGTGTTCGTACTGCCAGCGGGTGAGCGTGCGCAGGGCCGCGTCCGCGTCGTCGTCGGTCACCCACAGGATGCGCCCGGCGGCGGTGGCTTCGGCATGGCGTTCGCGCAGGCGGGTGGCGGCAAGGATTTCCGTGGACCGGTCCACCACGGCCACGGGGCCGGGGTGCAGTTCCAGCAGGCGGGCCAGGGCCGCGCCGG
>JALHHV010000271.1 GCA_022837365.1 Desulfovibrio sp.
CAGGGCGGCATGCAGGGCCGCCTCGTCGTAGCTGGCCCGCACCACGTTGCCGAGCCCGGCGGACGCGCAGAACAGCCCCGCGCCCTGGTACATGGAGCCAGCGTGCATGGCCGCGTACACCGGGTCTTCCGACGCGGCGGCCGTGTACACCAGGGTGACCGGGGCCGTGGCCACGTACGACTGGCGCGCCAGCAGGGGGCGCAGGTCTTCGGCGGCGGCGCGCTCAAGGGCGTGGGCCGCGCCGTCGTAGCGCCACGCCCCGTCGGCGCGCACCACGTACACGTCCATGCCCTGCCGGTTCCTGGCCGTGGGCACGGTGCGCTTTCCATCGGGCCGGTTGACGCCCCAGGCGGCCCACAAGAGATCGCCCAGCACCTGGTCGGGGATGGCGTCCTCGCGGAAGGCGCGGGTGGAGGCGCGCCCGGCCAGTGCCTGCATCAGCGGCTTGCTTCCGGCCCCGCCCGCCGCGCCAGTCCCGCCATTCCTTCCGTACCGCTTCCGTTGGTGCGTCCCGCCGGGGCGGGCAGCCCGGCCGTGGCCAGCGTGCCGCCCAGCAGGGCCAGCACGGCCAGTACGGCGCGCCGCGTGATGCGGGCGCCGGCGCCTGTCGTGTCCAGCATGGTCAACCTCCGTGTGTGTCTCGCGGCGGATTCCGGGGTCGCGGCCCTCCGCCATTGGTGCAGGGTGGCGCGCCGTGCCGCCCGCGTCAAGCGAAGGCCCGCGCGCGGGATTTCCACCCCAGGCGGGAGCCGCGCCTCTCTCCTGTCGCGGCGGCAGGTCGGAAAGAATCTAATATCGAATAATCATGAATGTTGCGAAGATACGAAATGGAAATGTTTTTCGGAACGTGGAGAGATATCGCTCTTTCTGATGGGCAGGCCATCCGTACAGCGATATCAGCGTGGAACATTTGAAACATGCAGCTGCCGTGCAAGGAGCACTGTCCATGAAGCTGTCTGTCAAACTTTCCTGTGCATTCGGAATCATTCTCGCAATGATGCTCGTATTGGGAGGATATGGAAACTACATGTTCGGAAATATCCTTGCTGATGTCCACGACGTAACGAAGAACTGGCTGCCAAGTATCAAGGAACTTGGCGAATTGCGGTCGGGGTTGAACAACGTGCGTCGTGCGGAGTTGCAGCACATCATCGCCAGCAACACGGCCCAGATGGACGACGAGGAGCGCGCCATGGACAAGGGGCGCACCGACGTGCTGAACGCGCTGCGACGCTACGGACCGATGATTTCCAATCCCGAGGAGCACCGCCTGTACGAACAGGCGGCGGCCCAGGCGAACGCCTATTTCGCCGTTCTGCCGGAAATAATCTCTCTGTCGCGGGCCATGAAGACGGAGGAAGCCAACCGGATATCCGTGGAGAAGGCCCGGACGTCGTTCCGTGCGGCCCTGGCCACCCTGGCGGAGATGGTGGCGGTCAACGACAAGGGGTCCACGGCGTCGGGACTGGAGGCGGAAAGAGCCGCAGCCTCGGCGCGCACGGTCAGCCTTGTGTTGATGGCGCTGTCGCTGGGCCTGGGGCTGGCCGCCACGCTGTACATCATCCGCTCCACCCTGGCCCAGTTGGGAGAGGATCCGGGCTACCTGCACACCGTCTCGCGCGAGATCGCGGCGGGCAACCTTGGGGTGAGCTTCCGGCCCAGCCGGTTCAAGGGCGTGTACGACGCCATGCAGCAGATGGTGGGCACGCTGAAGGGCAAGATCGCAGAGGCGGAGGACAAGAGCCGCCAGGCCGCCGCCAAGGAGCAGGAAGCCCTGGCCGCCATGCACGAGGCCGACGAGGCCCGCCGCCAGGCCGAGAACGCCAGGCGCGAGGGCATGCTGCAGGCCGCCGGACGGCTGGAGGGAGTGGTGGAGGTGGTGTCCTCCGCGTCGGAGGAACTGTCCGCCCAGATCGAGCAGTCCGACCGGGGGGCCGAGGAACAGTCGCGCCGGGTGGCGGAAACCGCCACGGCCATGGAAGAGATGAACGCCAGCGTGCTCGAGGTGGCCCGCAACGCGGGCGGAGCGGCCGACGTTTCGGAAAACGCCCGCCGCATGGCCGACGAGGGGGCCGCCATCGTGGGCCAGGTGGTGGAGGGTATCGGGCAGGTGCAGCGGCAGTCGCTGGAACTGAAGCGCGACATGGAGGAACTGGGGCGGCAGGCGGAATCCATCGGCCAGATCATGAACGTGATCAGCGACATCGCCGACCAGACCAACCTGCTGGCGCTCAACGCCGCCATCGAGGCCGCACGGGCGGGCGACGCCGGGCGCGGCTTCGCCGTGGTGGCCGACGAGGTGCGCAAGCTGGCGGAAAAGACCATGCACGCCACGCAGGAGGTGGGCGCGGCGGTGCGGGGCATTCAGCAGGGCACGCGCACCAACATGGAGCACGTGGACCGTTCCGTGGGCGCCATCGAGGAAGCCACCGGACTTGCCCGGCGCTCGGGTGAGTCGCTGCGCGAGATCGTGCGCTTCGTGGATGCGGCGGCGGACCAGGTGCGCGGCATCGCCACCGCGTCGGAACAGCAGTCCGCCGCCAGCGAGGAAATCAACCGCGCTGTGGAGCAGGTCAGCGCCATTTCGGCCGAAACTGCCCAGGCCATGCGCGAGGCGGCCACCGCCGTGAACGAACTGACCAGTCAGGCCCAGGTGCTCAAGCGCCTGGTGGAGGAACTGAAACTGGGGTAGGCGCGCCGCCGCCGCGCATCTGCGCGCGGCCCGCCCCGGTGGCGTGCCGCGCGTTTTTTTGTCTGGCGAAGATGCGCTTGCCATTATAAAGGAAAGCCGCACCGCAATATTGACGTGTGCCGGCAATTCCCTATTACGGGCCTGCATTGTATGTGCTATTTTTCACAAAAAGCGGGGCAGCACAAGAGGGGTGCCTCCGCATTTTCGGGGAGAACCATGTTCCGTTTCCGTTTGTCCAGCAAGGTGTGTCTCGTGGCCGTCATCGCGGGGGTGGTGACGGCCGTGGTGTCCATGCCCGTTCAGGCTGCGTCCCCCTATGCGGGCAGCGCCGCGTGCCAGCCCTGCCACGCCGGGGAATACGAGAAGTTCCAGAAGTATTCCAAGAAGGCCAAATCGTGGAAGAGCGTGGCCACCATGGCCCCCAAGCTGACGCAGGACGAACTGCGCGGCTGCTACGAATGCCACGTGACCGGGTACGGCAAGGGCGGTTTCGTCGAGTACGCCACCACCCCGCAGTTCGCCGACGTGGGGTGCGAAACCTGCCACGGGCCCGGCGCGGCGCATGCCGAAGCGGGCGATCCGTCACTGATCGGCAAACCCACCATGGCCACCTGCGAAGGCTGCCACAACGAAAGCCGGGTGCGTTCGTTCGGCTTCAAGCCGTTGTTGCACAGCGGCGCGCACTAGGGGGCGGACATGGCGGGCACTCTCGCGCGGTCTCTCAGCCTGCGCACCTCGCTGCTGGTGACGGTCATCGCCGTCGCCGTGTTCGCGGTCATCATCGGCACCGGGGCGTGGCGCCAGCGCCACGCGGCGCTGGAAGAACTGGAGACCGTGGTCACCCGCGAGTCGGCCATGATCAAGACGGCCATCGACCGGCCCATGCTGCTCGGCAACGACGCGGGCACCCGCGCCGAATTCGCCGAACTGGCGCGCCACTACTCCGACACCACGGTGCACCTGGCCAGCTTCAACGGCAACATCACCTATTCCACCCGGCCCGACGTGGAACGGCGGGACCTGGCCGACGTGCTGACCGATCCCGGCCTGCGCGACCTGACCGGCCGCGCCCGGCGCGAGGC
>JALHHV010000272.1:0-3092 GCA_022837365.1 Desulfovibrio sp.
CCCGGATGGCTCGGCCCCGGATGGCCGGGCCGCCGTGCGCGAGGCTCCGTGAACAACGGTCTGCCGGGCCTCCCGTGACGCGGGACGCCGGGCGTGCGGGACGGCGGGGGACATGGGGCCGGATCGCGCGGCGCGCGCCGGTTCATAACTGAAAATAGTTATCATCCAAAACTTGGCAACCGCCGCCGCAATGCTTTCGTCCGTGGCGGACGCACCGCGCAGGCGGCGCGAAAAGGGCGGGACGCCCGGCCGTTGCCGTGGCGTCCCGCCCCATGTCGTCGCATGCGTTGCCGCGGCTTACGCTTCGTCGTGCTGCATGCGCTCGATGAGCCTGCGCAGCGAATGGGCCTGGGTCGCCAGTTCTTCCACCGCGCGGGCCGACTCGTTCATGCCGGCGGAGGTCTCGCCCGAGATGCGGTTGATCTCGTCCACGGCCCGGTTGATCTCCTCGCTGGCGGCGGACTGCTGCTCGCTGGCCGTGGCGATGGAGCGCACCTGGTCGGTGGCCTGTTCCACCAGGGTGACGATCTCGCGCAGGGCTTCGCCGGAACTGCCCGCAAGGCCGGTGGCCTCCTCGATGGACGCCACGGCGCGCTCCACGTGCTCCACGTTGCGGCGGGTGCCCTGCTGGATGCCCGTGATGGCCTCGCCCACCTCGCGGGTGGCCTGCATGGTCTTTTCGGCCAGCTTGCGCACCTCGTCGGCCACCACGGCGAATCCGCGCCCGGCGTCGCCCGCGCGCGCCGCCTCGATGGCGGCGTTGAGCGCCAGCAGGTTGGTCTGGTCCGCGATGTCCGAAATCACGTTCATGATCTTGCCGATGCCGTCGGCGCGGCGGCCAAGGTCGGCCATGTCGTCCTTCAGGGCCACGGCCTGGCGTTCCACGGCGCCTATCTCTTCCACCACGCGGCCCACCACGGCGGCCCCGGTGTCGGCCTTCTGCCGGGCGTGCTCGGCGGTTTCCGCCGCCTGCGAGGCGTTGCGGGCCACTTCGAGCACGGTGGCGTTCATCTCTTCCATGGCGGCGGCGGTTTCCGCCACGCGCTGCGACTGCACGGCCGCCCCCTGGGTGGACTGGCTGATCTGGGCGGAAAGCTGTTCCGAGGCGGAACCCACCACCTCCACCACGCCCTGCAACTGTCCGGCGGCGGCCAGCATGCCCTCGCGCCGCGCCGATTGGGCGCGCCGGGTGGCTTCCTCCGCCTGCGCCATGGCCGCGCGGGCGCGTTCCGCCTCGGCCGCCGCGTCGCGGGTGGCGGCCTCGGCCTCGCCGATCTTGGTCTTCAGGTTGTCCACCATGGTGCGCAGGCTGTCGGCCAGCTGACCCACCTCGTCGCGCTGGTCGATGTCCAGCCGGGTGTCCAGCCGTCCTTCGGCCACGGCAGAGGCGAACACCACCCCGCGCCGCAGCGGCCGCACGATGGAGACGGTCAGCAGCACGCCCGCCAGCAGCGCCAGGGCGGGCACGGCCACCATCAGCACGGAGATCATCGTGCGCCGCCCAGAGGCGGTCTGCGCGGCGGCCTGCTGCTGGGCCTTGGCCGAGGCCATGTTCACGGAAATGACGTCGCCCAGTTCCTTGAACAGCACGCGGCTGCGCTCCGTGGCCGGGCCCAGCACGAAGGCGGCGGCCTTGTCGTGGGCGGCGGTATCGCCGGGGTTGCGTTCCCAGCCGCCGATGAGGGCTGCGGCCTCGGCCATGTCGCGCTCGAAGGCGGCAAGGCTGTCCAGGAATTCGCGCCACTCGGCCTGTTCGGACGCGCCGTGCTCGATGGCCTCGTACCGGGCGATGCCCGACTTGAAGGCCGTGACCGCGTCCGCCAGGTTCTTGTACTGGCGGGCCCTGTCGGCCAGGCCGGGGATGAGCAGGGTGCGGTGGGCCACGGTGACGTTGCGCAGGTTGAAGCGCGCCTGGGCCAGGGATTCGATGCCCGGCAGGTACACGTCGGAAAGTTCGGTCTGCGCGGCCAGTTGTTCGCGCATGCTGACGTAGCCCGTGATGCCGAGGCCCATGGAAAGCAGGGCGACGAAGATGAAACAGGAAACGAGACGGGTGCCGATTCTGACGTTGCGCATGCAAAGCCCCCCTTGCGGTGCCATACGTGCATGGTGGGGCCCTTCCGGCACCCGCAAAGGGCGGCGGCCGGAGGGGCGGGACGGTGATGGAGCGCGGCGCGGCCGTGCCTTTCGGATGATGCCGCGCGGGACGGACTCTGCCGGTAGAAAGCAGCGCTACACCGGATGCCAGTGCCCGTGCAATCATTTTCGCATGTGCGGCGCGTCTGTCGGTGACCTGGGTCACGAACGGGGCGTTGCAATGGGCGGCCGGGCCGGGTATGCCTGAAATGGGGCCGGAGTCCGCGCTGGCGGGCATCCGGCATCCCGCGCCGCCGGTTTGCGCCGGACTGCCCGCCCCGCGCGCCGATTCCGTCCGCAGGTTCCGTTTCCGGCCCGTTCCGTTCCGCCAACTTACAGGAGCACAACATGACGCAGCGCGTTCAGGTGGGTGGCCTGCAGATCGCAGCGCCGCTGTATGACGTCATCGTCCGCGACATCGCGCCGGGCACCGGCGTGGACCCCGACCGGTTCTGGACGGCCCTCGAGAACATGGTGGAGACCATGACCGGCAGGAACCGCGCCCTGCTGGCGAAACGGGCCGGATTGCAGGACGCCGTCGACGCCTGGCACCGCGAGCGGCGCGGCGCTCCGCACGACGGGGCCGCCTACGAGGCCTTCCTGCGGTCCATCGGCTACCTGGTGGCCGAGGGGCCGGACTTCGCCGTGACCACCGAAGGGGTGGACCCGGAAATCGCCCTGGTGGCCGGGCCGCAACTGGTGGTGCCCATCACCAACGCCCGCTACGCCCTGAACGCGGCCAACGCCCGCTGGGGCAGCCTGTACGACGCCCTGTACGGCACCGACGTGGTTCCCGAAGACCCGGCAGAGGGCGGAGCGCCGCGCGGCGGCGCGTACAATCCCGCGCGCGGGGCGCTGGTGGTGGCGCGGGCCGCCGCCTTCCTGGACCAGGCCTTCCCGCTGGCCAGGGGCAGCCATGCCGACGCGGCGCGCTACGACGTGCGCGGCGGCCGCCT
>JALHHV010000272.1:3119-3647 GCA_022837365.1 Desulfovibrio sp.
CGCGGAAATCCGCATCGACCGCGAGCACGCCATCGGCCGCGAGCATGCCGCCGGGGTCAGGGACGTGGTGCTGGAGGCGGCCATGACCACCATCCTCGACTGCGAGGACTCCGTGGCCGTGGTGGACGGGGCGGACAAGGCCCTGGCCTACCGCAACCTGCTGGGCCTGTTCCGGGGCGACCTGTCGGCCGAATTCCCCAAGGGCGGGCGCAACGTGTTGCGCACCCTGAACCCCGACCGCGAGTACGTCGGCCCCGATGGCGCGCCGTTCGCGCTGCCCGGCCGCAGCCTGCTGCTGGTGCGCACCGTGGGCCACCTGATGACCACCGACGCGGTGCTCGCCCGGTCCGGCGAAGAGATTCCCGAAGGCATGCTGGACACCCTGGCCACGGCCTACATCGCCCTGCACGACCTGCGCGGCACGGCCCGCTACCGCAACAGCCGGACGGGCGGGGTGTACATCGTCAAGCCCAAGCAGCACGGGCCGGAAGAGGTGGCCTTCACCGTGGAGCTGTTCCGCATGGCCGA
>JALHHV010000272.1:3694-6266 GCA_022837365.1 Desulfovibrio sp.
CCGGTGGTGCGCAAGAACGCCATGCGCGGCGAACGCTGGATCACCGCCTACGAGGACTGGAACGTGGACGTGGGCCTGGCCTGCGGCCTTGCCGGGCGCGCCCAGGTGGGCAAGGGCATGTGGGCCAAGCCGGACATGATGCGCGAGATGGTGGAAACCAAGATCGCCCACCCGAAGGCCGGGGCCAACTGCGCGTGGGTGCCCTCGCCCACCGCCGCCACCCTGCACGCCATGCACTACCACGCGGTGGACGTGGCCGCCGTGCAGAAGACCCTGGCGGGCCAGCGCCGCGCCACCCTGGCCGACCTGCTGACCCTGCCCCTGCTACCGGAAGACCTGGCGAAACGCCCCGCCCCGCAGGAGGTGGAGGAGGAGTTGGCCAACAACGCCCAGTCCATCCTGGGGTACGTGGTGCGCTGGGTGGAACAGGGCATCGGCTGCTCCAAGGTGCCGGACATCACCGACGTGGGGCTGATGGAAGACCGGGCCACCCTGCGCATTTCCAGCCAGCACATCGCCAACTGGCTGCACCACGGCATCTGCACCCGCGAGCAGGTGGTGGAGGTGCTCAAGCGCATGGCCGCCGTGGTGGACCGCCAGAATGAAGGCGACCCGGCCTACCGGCCCATGAGCGCCGACTTCGGCGCCAGCGTGGCCTTCCAGGCCGCGTGCGACTTGGTGCTGCTGGGCCGCGAGCAGCCCTCGGGCTATACCGAGCCCATCCTGCATGCCCGCCGCCGGGAGGCCAAGGCCAGGTTCGGCATTGCGTAGGGCACACGCCGCCGCAAGCCATTGAAACACCGCCCCGCCGGACATGTCCGGCGGGGCGGTTGCGTTACGGGCGCCGTCCGGCCTGCCGCGCGTCTTTCCTCTTGCCCGCTCCCCCGGCCTTCACTATGTTGAGATAATGGAGGCTCCCCCTCTTCGTCTCCGGACGCCGGTCATGCGCGGCGCGCCGCCCGTCCCGGAATTTCCGCATTCGCCACGGCAGGCCGCATGCCGCCGTCACATATGGAGGTTGCCATGAAGGTGCTGATGATCGTCACGTCCAACGACAGGCTGGGCGATACCGGCCACAAGACCGGGCTGTGGCTGGAGGAATTGGCCGCGCCCTATTACGTGTTCGTGGACGCCGGGGCGCGGGTCACCCTGGCCTCGCCCAAGGGCGGGACCGCGCCCGTGGACCCGCGCAGCGAGACGGAAGAAGCCGGGAGCAAGGCAACCCGTCGCTTCACGGCGGACCCGGCGGCCATGGCCGCCCTGAAGGACACCGTGCCCCTGGCCGAGGTGCGGCCCGAGGACTACGACGTGCTGTTCTACCCCGGCGGGCACGGCCCTCTGTGGGACCTGGTGGACGACGCGCGCTCGCTGGCCATCATCGAGAACATGCACCGCTCGGGCAAGCCCGTGGCGGCGGTGTGCCACGGCCCGGCCGTGCTGGCGCGGGCCACCGCGCCGGACGGCAAGCCGCTGGTGGCCCGGCGCAACGTGACCGGGTTCTCCAACGCCGAGGAGGACGCGGTGGGCCTGTCGCGGGTGGTGCCCTTCCTGTTGCAGGACGAACTGACGCGCCTTGGCGCGAAATACGAGCGCGGCCCGCTGTGGGAGCCACACGTGGTGGTGGACGGGCTGCTGGTCACCGGCCAGAACCCGGCCTCGTCGGAGCGCGCCGCCCAGGCCGTGCTGGAACTGCTGGCCCGTTCGTGCGGCTGCGCGCCGTATCCGGGCGAGCCCGTCAGGGAGCCGGGGGCGTAGTCCCGTCGCCCCCGTTGCCCCCGTCACCGGTCGCTGCGGGCCGCAGCAGGCAGGCGATGGCGTGGAACACGGTCTGCACGTAGCGGCCGGACAGCACTTCCGGCAGGGGGAAGCAGGGCGGGTCCCCGGCGGGCTCGCACCCGGCCAGGGCCGTGAAGGTACGGCGCGACAGGTCTTCCAGCGGCCGCTCCAGCATGCCCACCCATAGCCGCTCGCGCTCGCCGTCGTCATCGGGACTGCCGGGGGCGGGCGGCAGACCGGGGGAAGGAGGAATGTCGGACAGGCGGCAGCGCAGCGGGCGGCGGGCAAACAGCATGCACCGCCCGTCCGGCTCATCGGGTGCGCCCATGTCCGCCGCCGGGGCCGTGTCCCCGGTATCCGCATCCGCGCCCGCAGCCGTGGCCCGCGCCGTCCGGGCCAGCAGCGGACAGGCGATCCGGTCCGCCGGGGCGTCGCCGCCGCTCGCCCCGCGCGCCGTTCCGTCTTCTTCCGTCATGTGCGCGGACACGGCGCGGTGCGCGCGGCAGGCCTCCTGCACGGCCCCGCGCTGGGCGGCGGTAAGCAGGGTGTCGGCGCTGCGGGCCAGGGCCGCCGCCTCCACCAGCGTCACCACCGGGGGCACGCGGCAGCAGCGGGCGTGGTCGCGGCCGCACTGCGGCGCGTCGGCCATGCCGGGCATGGCGCGCAGGGCCGCGTCCAGCCGGGCGGCCAAAGCCTCGTATTCGGCCAGCACGGGCAACAGGTCGTCGTGACGGGCGGGTTCGGGCGCGGGTTCGCGCAGGGTCAGGGGGCGGTTGCGGCGGCCGTAGCGGCGCAG
>JALHHV010000272.1:6299-12634 GCA_022837365.1 Desulfovibrio sp.
TCTATGGGCAGGTAGAACACGTCGAAGCCCTGCTCCTGCTCCAGTTCCGCCAGCACGCACAATTCCTCGCACAGGTTCAGGATGGCCTGGATGCCCTGCTCGCGCAGGGCGTCGAGGTGCTCGCGCGTTACCGGCGCGGGCCCGGCGGCGATGTGCGGGGTGACCCAGGTGACCGGAAACGCGGGATGCCCCGACGGGGCCTGGGTGGTCAGGGCGTCGCGCAGGAAGGCGGCCACCCCGCGCGCGGCGCGCAGCAGCAGGCCGCCCCGGCGCGGGCCGCCCCCACCCGGCGAAGACGCTGGCGGCGACGCGCCGGACCCGCTCATGGCGCGCCCCCGCCCGCCGTGTCCAGCCGGGCCAGGAAGTCGTCGGCCATGGCCTCGGCCTCGTCGGCCGGGTTTCCGCCAGCAGCATGCCCAGCATGGCCAGGCGCTTCTGGATCACCGCCTCGGCGTCCGGGCCGTGCCGGGCGTCCAGCAGGTCGCCGCGCGTCTTCACGGCAAAGCCCTGCCGGGCCAGCACCCGTTCCAGCACGCGGATGCGCAGTTCGCGCCCTTCCGCCGCCGCGCCGCCGCCCTTGAACCGGAACTGGATGTAGTTGGTGCGGTCTTCCGGCGCGCACAGGGTGTCCACCAGCGCGAAATGGTAGCCGAAGCGCATCATCAGGTGCGCGTAGTGGGCGGAGATGACCGCGTAGCTGGCAAGCTGGGGCGCGTCGCGCCGGAAGATGCCCGCGCTGATGCGGTCCAGCTCGTTCCAGTCCGCCGCCGGGGGCATGTTGGCCCACAGCTCGCGCGCGGCGGACAGGCCGAACCACAGCGCCCACATGGGCGTGGAGCGGAAGTCGTCGGGGCCGATCTCCTCCTTGCCCGCCGCCGTGGGGAACAGCCCGTCCTCGATGTTCAGCACGTACATGATCATGGGCACGTCGGTGCGCAGCTTCTTGGCCCCGCCAAGGCCGCGCCCGCCGCGCCCCACGAGGGAGAACATCTCGGCCACGCCGCGCTCGTGGGCGAAGCGCACCAAGTCGTGCATGGATCGGCAGTTCTCCGGCGCGAAGTCGCTGGAGGCCGGGTCCGTGAGGTTCAGTTTGGCGATGTGCTGCATGGCCCGGGCCAGGCGGCGCATGCCGCCGCGCCGTTCGCGGGCCGCTGCCGCCGCCTTGCGCCGGGCGCGGGGCAGCGTGCCGTCCCCTTTTTCGTGGGGCGGCCTGCCCCCGTGAATGCGGCCGGTGGCCCCGTCCACGGTGACCACGGCTCCGTCGGGGATGGCGGTGAACGGGTCGGCGATGCCGGTGACCACGGGCAGCCCGAACTCGCGGGCCACCGAGGCGAAATGGCAGGCCCGGCTGCCGGTCTGGGCCACCACGGCTTCCAGCCGGTCGATGATCCGGGTCAGCGAGGGACCGAGGGTGGTGGTGACCAGCACGGTGCCCTGGGGCATGTCGCCGATCTCGCAGCAGATGGCAGCGTGGCGGGCCGTGCCGCTGCCGACCCCGGCGGAGACCGGCTCGCTGCCTTCGGCCAGCAGGGGCAGCGCGTCGTGGGATGCGTCGGCTGCCGGGGCGGCATCCCCCGCGTCATCCACCCCGGCGGCCCGCTCCGGCACGACGCCGTGCTCCGTGCCGCCGGGCACCGGGCGCGACTGCACGATGAAGATGCGCCCTGTCTGGTCCAGCACCCATTCCACGTCCTGCGGTTCTCCGAACAGGTGTTCCAGTTCACGGCCGTAGCGGGCCAGCCGCTTCATGTCCTCTGTGGTCAGCAGTGGCGTGGTCAGCAGGGGGGTGGCGGGCGCCGGGTGGGTCTGGCCCCGTGGCTGTTCCGCCGCTCCCGGCGCGGGCCGTTCCAGGATGCGGCTGCGCGGCCTGCGCGACAGCCACGCCGATTGTGCGGGCGTGTCGCCGCTGACCAGCACGTCGCCGGTGCCCGCCACGGCGTGCACGGCAGTGACGCCCTCGGCCAGTTCCTCGGCGGGCAGACGGCGCGGCGGGTCGGGGTCGCGGGTATAGATCACCCCGGCGCAGGCCGCGTCCAGCATGGGCATGAGCAGCGCGGCCATGGGGGTTTCCGCGTCGGCCAGGCCGTGCAGGATGCGGTAGGACAGCGCGCGCGGCTGGTACTTGGAGGCCACCACCCGCTTCCAGGCGGTGCCCGCGTGGGCGGGCTCCACCCGCAGCACGCTGGCGTACTGCCCGGCGAAGGACACCGGGCCGTCTTCGGCCACGGCGCTGCTGCGCACGGCCAGCGGGGCGCGCTGGGGGCTCATGGCGTAGGCGGCGGTAAGGATGTCCTCTTCCAGCCGGGGCGGCAGTTCCGCCTCCAGGATCATGGCCCGCAACTCCTCGGAGATGGCGGCCAGCTCGTCCGGCCGCGACAGGCGCAGGCGGCGCAGGCGCGCATCGATGGGCTCGCGCAGTTCGTTGTGCTCGATGAAGTAGTGGTAGGCGGCGGCGGTGACCACCGTGGCGTCGGGCACGGGCAGCATGGTCTCGCGCCGCACGGCGGCCAGGCGCGCGGCCTTGCCGCCCGCCCGGTCCGGGCGCTGGTGCGCCTCGGCCAGGGGGATGACGTAGGGGGGCGCAAGGTCCGGCTCGGGCACGCTGACGGACATGCGCATGTAGAAGGCGATCTTGTTGCAGTAGTCGGCCAGGCCCATGTACCGGGCGGGGTTCATCTCCATCAGCTGGCCCAGCATGGCGCGCACCGCGTCGTCCAGCTGGTCGGCCAGTTCGATCACGCGCGACCAGTCCACCTTCTCGTTGCCGTAGTGGATGTCCTCCAGTTCGGCGATGAGTTCGAGGCTGCGCGAGTCGTGCCGCAGCAGTTCGCGGAAGGCGTTGTACTT
The DNA here is from genome assembly GCA_022837365.1 of Desulfovibrio sp. Lineage (GTDB taxonomy): Bacteria > Desulfobacterota > Desulfovibrionia > Desulfovibrionales > Desulfovibrionaceae > Cupidesulfovibrio. Next base: position 9,147 of record JALHHV010000272.1, read on the forward strand.
GCGCCGCAGCAGGGTGCCGGGCGCGAAGACCTGGTAGGTCCAGTGACGGAACAGTTCGCCGATGGCCATTGCGCTCCTTCGGTGGGCAAGCCGTGGTGACGGAAAGATATCGCAGGGACGCTACGCGCCCAGCACCTCGGCCACCTTGCTTTCCAGTTCGTCCTTGTCGATGGGCTTCACGCAGTACTCGTTGGCCCCCAGGCGCAACGATTCGCGGGCCGTCTCCAGCGTGGGGTAGCCGGTGAGCATGATGACCCGGATGTCCGGGCGCAGCTTCTTCAGCTCTTCCAGCACTTCCACCCCTGTCATGCGCCGCAGCTTCATGTCCAGGATGGCCAGGTCCGCGCCCTTGCCGCGCACGTGGGCGATGGCCTCCTCCTCGTCCGTGAACACCGAGACCGCGTGCCCCTTGCGCTCCAGGATGCGCTTGATGAGCACGCCCGCGTCGATGACGTCGTCCAGCACGATGATGTCCGCCATGGGCTTCCTTCGATGATGTCCGCCATGGGCTTCCTTCCTTATGATTTCTGCTTGCAGCAGGGCGGAGACGTTTTTTTACGCCTCCGGCGGGCAGGGGGCCATGCCCCCTGCACCCCCGCTCAGTTCCCTTTGAAGGGAACACCCCCACAAATAAAAAGTTTGGAGGGGAGCCCCAGCCGTTAGGCGAGCGCGGAGCGCGAGTCTTATGGATGAGGACCGCAGCGCGTCAAAGGGTCCCCTCCCCGGTTCGTTCTTTCGCATTTTCTGCCGGGTCTTCCGGCTGCACCTTCTCCCTGGGGTCGATGTCGGGCAGGTCGGCGGCGCCGTTCCAGGGGCAGGACCACGCGGAACACCGAGCCGGGGCCGCGCACGGCGCCCTGGGGCATATCTTCGTCGATGAAGCCGGGCGGCAGGGGGCTGTGGGCTTCGATGAAGCCTTCGTGGTCCTCGATGATGCCGAAGGACACGGACAGGCCGAGGCCGGTGCCCTTGCCCACGGGCTTGGTGGAGAAGAACGGGTCGAAGATCTGTTGCAGGTTGGGTTCGGGGATGCCGATGCCGGTATCGGCGAACCAGGCGGTGACGGTCATGTTCACGATGTCCAGCCGGGTGCGCACCTTGATCAGCCCGCCGCCGGGCATGGCGCCCGAGGCGTTGTGCAAGAGGTTCATCCACACCTGCTTCAGCTTTTCGGGCGCGCCGTAGATGACGGGCAGCCGGTCGTCGAGGTCGGCGAGGATGGTCACGTTCTCCAGCGAGAAGGTGTGGCGCACCAGCGAGACCACTTCCATGATGGAGTTGTTGAAGCACATCTCCTTCTTCTGGCTCTGGGTCTGGCGCGAGAAGCCCAGCAGGTCGGAGACGATCTTGCGGCAGAACTTGGCCTGCTTCTCGATGATTTGCAGATCCTGGTGCATCTGGCTTTCGGCGGGCACGTCCTCTTGCAGCAGCTGCGCATAGCCCAGGATGATGCCGAGGGGGGTGTTGATCTCGTGCGCCACGCCCCCGGCCAGCTTGCCCACGGATTCCATCTTCTGCGACTGGATGAGCTGGTCCTGGTAGCTGCGGATGGCGGTGATGTCGCGCGCGGTGGACAGCACGCCGATGATGCGCCCGCCCTCGTCGAACACGGGCACCTTGACCAGGTGCCCGCTCTGGTTCAGGACGTCGCGGCGGTCCTGCGCCTCGCGGTACACGGGCATGCCGGTGGTGAGGACGGCGCGGTTCTCGGCCACGCGCATCTCGGCCGTATCGCGCGGGAACAGCTCGAAGTCGTTCTTGCCGATGATCCCGGACGGGGGCAGGCCCAGCCAGTCGGCAAAGGCCTTGTTCACGGAAAGATAGCGCAGGTGTTCGTCCAGCAGGGCCATCCGGTCGGGGGTGACTTCCAGAATGGTGCGCATGATGCCCTGCTGGCGGGTCAGGTCGCGCTCGGTCTCGCGCAGGTCGGCGATGTGGGCGCGCAGGGCGTGGGCCATGACGTCGAAGGTGTCGGCCAGTTCTTCTATCTCGTCTCCGGCGAAGGTTTCGTACACCTCGCACTGGCGGCACTGGGCGAGCTTGGCGGGGTAGGCCCGGCCGTCGCACCCGGCGCAGGCGGTGCCCTTGACGTACCAGCAGCGGCGTTCGGTGTCGCCGTAGGCGGGGCAGTCGGTGCGGCCGCACAGCCGCTGTTCCCAGCAGTTGCGGCGCAGGGAGGTGGTGGCGGGCAGGTGCAGGTTGCCGCGCACGATTTCCTCGGCGTGCACCTTCAGCGCGCCGATGCGGGCGGTGATGCGCTTGGCGAAGTGGGCGCTGATGACCACGGCCACCAGCAGCGCCACCACCGAAAGTCCGCTGATGGCCAGGATCATGCCGTTGACCACGTCCAGCACCTTGGTGCGCGAAAGGCCGATGCGGACGGCGCCGAACTCGCGCCCGCCCACCATCACCGGCGCGGCGAAGTCGTAGATGCGCTCGCGCCCGGTGTCCAGCAGGCGCACGGCAAGGTGGCCGTCCTCGGCCTTGTTGGTTTCCAGCAGGTCCAGCGGGAAGGTGCGGCCGAAGGTGTGGGCCAGCACCTGGTCACGGTCGTCCACGATGAAGGCGTAGACGATGTCGCTGTCCACGTTCAGCACTTCGTCCACCAGGTTCCTGAGGCGCAGGAAGTCGGTGGACAGCATGGGGTCGGCCGCGCGCAGGGCCAGGTTGGAGGCCAGCACCGCACCGCGCCGCTTGCTTTCCTCGATGAGCGCGTTGGCCGCGATGCGCGTGACGAATACCGACAGCAGCGCGGCCACGAACAGCACGATGAGCGTGATGCCGAGGTTGAGCTTGCGGCGGAAGTTCAGGCGGCGCAGCGGGTTCATTCGGCGCCTACCTTGGACGAGTCCAGCCGCAGCTTGGCGAACAGTTCGCGGCAGGGGTCGTAGTCGCTGTCGGTGGTGGGAATGATGCCGCGCATGCCCGCCGCGGCCAGGATGCGTTCATGCTCGGGGTCGTTTTCCGAAAGGGCGAACATGGCGGCGGCCATGCGCTGCACGATGTCCGGGTCCAGCCCCTTGCGCGCGGCGTAGACCCAGCTGGGGTATTCGCGGGTGTTGGCCACCACCTTCAGGGCGGAAAGGTCCACCTTGCCTTCCAGGATGCCCAGGGTGCCTTCGCGGATGGAGGCGATGTCGTAGCGGCCCGCGTACACGCCAAGCACGGCCTTTTCCTGCTTGCCGCCGGGGCCGGGGGCAAAGGCGATTTCGGCGAAGTCGCTTTCGGACAGCCCCTTGTCGTGGAAATGGCCCAGCACGAACAGGTAGCCGCCGGCGGAATAGGGGTCCACGGCGATCCAGCGCTTGCCCCGGCAGTCCCGCTCGCTCTTGATGGCCGAGTTGTCGGCCCGGGCGATGATCTGCCCCCGGAAGGTGGCCCGGCCCGAGGGTTCGACGATGCCCGCGAAGGCCCGCGCGCCGCTTTGCGCCAGCAGCACGTAGGTCATGGGGTTGGAGAACGAGATGTCTATCTCGCCGCGTTCCACC
>JALHHV010000273.1 GCA_022837365.1 Desulfovibrio sp.
ACGATGCGCGAATACTCCCCGCTCTCGCGCAACGTCCGCAACCCGGTGTTGAAGGCATCGCGCACGGCCGGGTCGCGGAACGCGAAAAAACGGTCCTGCGGCGGGAATATCCTGTGGATGCGCACCGGAACGGCCACGCCCCGTGCGGCCAGCCGGGCGCGGTGAAAGGCAAAGATGCGTTCGTCCACCACGATGACCCGGTCGCGCCGGTAAAAGAACGCCTCCACCTGGGCCCGCTGGTCCACCTGTTCCTCGTAGTGCGGGTTGGCGTCGGCCATGGCCGCGAATTCCGGCCCCATGAACACCCGCGCGTTGTGGAAGGCCGTCACCGCCAAGCCCCGTAAGTCCCGCAGGTCCGCCAGCGAGCAGATGTCCAGCCCGGCGGCCTCCAGCGAGACCACCACGTTGCTGTAGCGCAGATACATGTCCCCCACGGCCAGCTCCGCCACATCGGTGTGCCGCCCCACCGGGCCGCAGCCGTCAAGCGTGCCCTTGCGCGCCAGTTCCAGCGCGCGGGCATGCGGGAGAAACACCGGCACGATGCGGTAGCCGGACTTGGCCAGCGCGGCGGCCACCAGGACCGGCTCCAGCCCCGCCTTGTTGACCATGTCCACATAGGGCGGCGATGACGTGCTGAACCCGATGCGCAGCACGGGGGTGGCGTCCGCGTCGGTGGCCAGACCAGTCACCGGATCAGTCGCCGGACCGGCCGCCGAATCAGTCGCCGGACCAGCCGCATCGTCCGAGGCCACTCCGGGCGCGACCGCGCAGACCAGCGCCAGCACGGCGCACAGGACCATGCCGCGCATCGCCGCCGCGACGCGGCGCACACTGTACCCCCGGAATGTCATCGAAACCAGCCTGACGCTTGCGCAAGATGAAGAATGATACCGCAGGATACCCCGGCAGCCCCATGGCGGCAAGTCGCGGCGCGCCGTGGCGGCTTGCCTTTTTTCCCGGCGTGGCTATGTTGGGGACGTCGCATGACACGGACTGCGCCAGCGCACGGCGTGCTGTCCTTATGCCCGGCCCCGGCCGGGTTTTTTGTTGCCCGCAACCCGCCGCGCCAGTGCGGCCGCAGGAGCCATCATGTTGCCATCGTTCACCACGTCCATTTCCGCCCTGCCGGGCGCGTCCGGAGCATCGGGCGCCTGGCTCGCCCTGTTCGCCGCCGGGCTGTTCGAGGTGGGCTGGGCCGTGGGCCTCAAGTACACCCACGGCTTCACCCGCCCGCTGCCCTCGCTGCTCACCGTGGCGGCCATGGCCGTCAGCCTGTACCTGCTGGCCGTGGCCCTGCGCCATCTGCCGCTGGGCACCGCCTACGCGGTGTGGACGGGCGTGGGCACCGTGGGCACCGCGCTGCTGGGCATCGCGCTGTTCGGAGAACCCGCCACCGCGGCCCGCCTGGGCTGCATCCTGTGCATCGTGGCGGGCATCGCCGGGCTGAAGCTGCTGGCGAACTCCTGACACGGCGCGAAACCGGACCGCCGGGCATACCGCGATCCCGCGCCAATGATGCTGCGCCGTTGCAGGCATTGCGACGCCGCCACGTACGCCGTTGCAGGCGTTGCCGCGGACGGAATACTACGCACTCATCAGCTATAGTGTTTACTCACATAAACATTTGCGAATCGCCACTCGTTTCACAAAGCTCCACTCTCATTTTTTCGCATTAGATCAATCCGCTGACGTCTTCTCTGACAAATCTTTTGTACTTGCGGGATGATCCGATCAACTTTCGAAAACTTTTTCCGGCCGCGAAAAAAATTGTTCGCGCGGTCAAACATGGACATGGACACGCTTTTTTCCCAGCCACACCCTTTTTTGTACCACCCGTTCACAATCAGGGGGGTTGAAAGAAGTCTCCGGTCAAAATAAGGTGGGCTCAAGAATTGGTTGTTTAACCAATTTGCACCACGCACGCTCAACGACGGAGACTCGCATGACCACCGCTCCGCCTGTCGCCGAACTGCCGTTCCTGGCCATGCTGGGAGCACTGCTGCTGCTCTGTGGCGCCGTGTCGGCCCTTGCGGCACGCCGACGCCCCTTCACCATGCTGGGCCTGATGTTCCTGTCCGACATCGGCCTCACGCTACTCGGCCTTGGCCTCGGCGGGGGAGCCGGGCTGGTCGGGGGAACGACCCAATTCATCTATCAGGTGGCGGCGCGGTGTCTTGCGCTGCTTGCCCTTTCGCGCCTCGTCCGTACGGCGGGGTCCGCCTCTCTGGACGACCTGCGCGGCATCCGCGCCGCGCTGCCCCTGACCGGGCTGTTCTTCGGCTTCGCCATGTTCGCGGGCATGGGCCTTTCGCCCTTCCTGGCGCCCGACGGCCGGGCCTTCATCCTGCACGCCGCCTTTGCCGCCGGGCACTGGGGCTACGCCGCCGCCGTGGCCATCGCGGGCATGGCCCTGGCCGCAGCCACCGTGCTGACAGTACAGGCCATCTGTCTCGAATCCGGCCAGTGGCGCGAATCCGCCCACGTTCCACATGCCCCGTCCGCCACGTTCCACGTGCAGGCGGGGCTTTTTGCACTCTTCCTCGCCGCGTTCGGCCTGGCCGGGCACTCCGTTACCGCGCAGGTGGCCGCCGCCCTTGGCGTCGCGCCCGACGCGCTGCCCGCCTTCGGCGCGCACTGGCGTCCGGCGGCCCTTGTGCCCTACGCGGGCGCGTTCGCCGTGTGGTGTATCGGCCTCGTCTCCGGCCGCGCCCGCGCGCTGGCCGGGGTGGCCCTGGTGGCCGCCTCGCTGGCGCTCACCTGGCTCGACACCACCATCGATCCGCTGTCCCGCCTGTTCGGCGTGATCATGGCGGGCATCGGCCTGGTGGTGGCGGTGTACTCGGTGGGCTACATCCACCACGACCGCCGCGCGGGCGGCTACTGGTTCTTCCTGCTGCTGATGTGCGGCTCGCTCTCGGGCCTGGCCCTGGCGCGCGACTTCGGCGGCTTCTACGTGTTCTGGGAACTGATGACCTTCTCGTCGTACTTCCTAGTGGCCCACGAGGCCACGGACAAGGCGTTCCACGCCGCCGTGAAGTACTTCGTGATGTGCGTGGCCGGGGCCTGCGTCATGCTGCCCGGCTTCATGCTG
>JALHHV010000274.1 GCA_022837365.1 Desulfovibrio sp.
GGCGAAGTTTGACCGCTCTGCGCACGATGCCCGTAAAGCTCGCAAGCTCGCTTAACGGGCACGCTTCGCGCCCTTCGGGTCGGACGCCAACGGGCGAAAAGACAATTTGAAACGCCCTAGGCGGAAAGGCCCAGCTTCCTGCGCCGCTCCACGATGTGCGCCTCCAGCAGGTCCGCCGCCTTCACCGGGTCCGGCTCCACCATGAACGCCGCGCCCACCAGACCGTTCAGGCCGTCCACGGCCATGCCGGTGACCACGTCGCTGCCCAGGATGTTGGGCGGCAGGCCGAGGTGGGTGGGAATGCCGCTGGCCACGGCGTACAGGCCGATGGCCGCCGCCTTTTCCGAGTACCACTCCGGCGACGAGGCCCCCACGGGCAGGTCGCTGATATCCACGCCCAGCGCGTCGGCCAGCAGGCCGCACAGTTGCAGGATGCGCGAATTGTCCACGCAGCTGCCCATGTGCAGCACCGGCGGCACGCCCAGCGCCTTGCACACGGCGGCAAGGCCCGGCCCGGCCATGTCGGCGGCCTCCGGCATGAGCAGCCCGGCCTTGCCCGCCGCCGTGGTCACGCAGCCGGTGGCCAGCACCATGATGTCGCGGCGGATGAGTTCCTTCGCCAGCCCCACGTTGGCGGAATCCTGCATGATCTTGGGGTTGTTGCACCCCACGATGCCCACGAACCCGCGAATCTGCCCGGCCTTCACGGCGTCCAGCAGCGGGGCCGGAGTGCCGCCCAGCGCGGCCAGGATGGCCTCGTTGGAGAAGCCGGTGGTCACGGGCACCGGCTGCACGGGAATGTTCACCCGCGCAGGGTCGCGCCGGGTGAACGCATCGATGGCCAGCAGCACGATTTCGCGGCACTTTTCCTGCGCGTTGTGGGGGTGCACCTCGATGTGGGTGGCCCCGGTGAACCGGCCCTTGGGCGAGGTGGTCACGAAACGGGTGTGGTAGCAGGCGGCGATGCGCACCAGGCTCGGCATGATGCACTGGTAGTCGGCCACGATGGCGTCGGCCGCGCCGGTGACGATGGCAAGTTCGGTCATCAGGTGGTTGCCCGCCATGGGAATGCCCTGGCGCATCAGCAGTTCGTTGCCGGTGCAGCACAGCCCGGCCACGTTGACGGCGGCGGCCCCGGCGTCGCGGGCGGCCTGCTGCACCTCGGGCTCGCGCGCGGCGGCCAGGATCATTTCCGACACCACGGGGTTGTGGCCGTGCACCAGGATGTTCACGGCGTCCTCGCGCAGCACGCCCAGGTTCACGGTGGCCTGCCGGGGCATGGGGGTGCCGAACAGGATGTCCGAAAGCTCGGTGCCGATCATGGACCCGCCCCAGCCGTCGGCCAGCGCGGTGCGCGCGGCGTGGGTCAGCAGGCTGGCGGGGTCGTTGTCGCAGCCCATGTGGGTGCGGTGCATCATCTCGGCGATTTCGCGGTCCACGCCGCGCGGGGTCATGCCTAGGCGTTCCCACACTTCGCGGCGGGCCTTGGGCGCGCGCTTCAGGAAGGCCAGTTCGCTGCGGCGGCTGCCGAAGTCGGCGTAGCAGACCTCAACAAGGTCGCGGGCCACGTCCAGGGTGGGGCGGGTGTCCGCATCGGCCACGCCCAGTTCACCGGCGATGCGGCGCAGCTTGGCCTCGTCGCGGATGGCGTAGCCGGGCGCGCGGCCTTCCACCACGGCTTCCAGCGTTTCGATGAGGTCGCGGCCGTGGTCCGAGTGCCCGGCGGCCCCGCCCGCGATGAACCGCCCGAAGTTGCGGGCCACGATGACGTCGGCGTCCGCCCCGCACACGCCGTAGCGCATCTTGCCGTCCTTGCGGTTGGCGATGCGGCAGGGGCCCATGACACAGTTGCGGCAGGTGGTGCCCAGCTCGCAGAACTTGCAGTGGGGCGTCTGCTCGCGCAGACGGTCCCACGCGGTGGGGATGTTTTCGGCGTCCGCCTTGCGCAGCATCTGCCGCGCGTCTTCCCACAAGGTGCGCTCGTTGTCGGGTGTTCCGGAATTCATGTTGCCCTCCCTGGGCCGTGGCCCCGCACGGGGCCGCTGCGGTTGCACCACGTCCGCTGCCGTTTCCCGCGACGCGTGCGGACGCATCCGCCGCCCCCGCGCGTCCTCTCCTGCGCGCGGGCGGCACTGTATGGCGCGAACGTAACGCGGCAGGGCGCTGGAGTATGTCGGCTAGCCGACAGAAGGCGCGAAGTTGCGAAAAAAAGGGGTGGGCGGGAAGAACGGCGGGAAAAGCCGGGGGAAAGCCGATGGAGGGAGGACGGGAAAAGACAGGAAAACCGGGAGGGCCGGTGAAAAACGGGGCGGCGCGGAAGCGGGCCGGGCTACGCGCTGGCCAGTTCGCGCAGGCGGTCCATGTCGCGGACGCGGTAGGTTCCGCGCCCCATGCGGTCGAGGATGCCGGAGCGGATCATGTCGTTGAGCAGGGTGGACACGGTCTGGCGGGTGGCCCCCACCATGCCCGCCAACTGTTCCGTGGTCAGGTCCAGCCGGATGATCTGGCCGCTGCCGGGCTGCACCGGCCGGGGGGGCATGGCGTGCCGTTTGTCCGGCGCATGGGCGGGGGCGTCCGGAGTGCCGGGGGCATCGGGGGCATTGGGGGCATCGGGGGCCGCGTCGCCGGAGCCCGCCCGTTCCGCCTGTTCCAGCAGCAGGGCGGCCAGGCGGGTGTTGCTGTCGCGGAACACCAGCCCTTCGATGAGGAAGAAGGTGGAGCGCAGCATCTGCCCCAGCACCCGGACCATGATGGCCGAAACCTCGGGCAGGTCGGTCATGCGGCGGCGGAAGGCGCGGGTGTCGGCCAGCAGCACTTCTCCGTCGGCCAGGGCCTGCACGTGCGCCCCGGTGTGGCTGCTGTAGATGTCGCCCCGCTCCAGAAAGGCCAGGGTGAATTCCTTGCCGCCGTACGAAAGGTACACCCGGAACCGCCCGGACTTCACCACCAGCACCAGGTCTTCCTGCTCGTCGGGCCAGAAGATGCCCTGCCCGCGCGCCACCCGGCGCACGGCGAACATCTCGCGCAGGGGGGCGCATTCGGGGCGCTCCAGCGCTTCCAGCAGGTGACGATGCCCGCGATGAGCCGGGCCGGGGTCACGTCGAAGGCGAAGTTGAACACCGGCACCCCGTCGGGGGTGACCTGGGTGTCGCCCACGTGGGTCACCTCGCGCGGGGTGCGGTCCTCGATGGGGATGTGGTCGCCGTCGGGGGTGTCCCTGTCGATGGTGGACAGCGGCGCGGCCACGTAGAACGGCACGCCGTGCTCGCGGGCCAGCAGGGCCACGGAATAGGTGCCGATCTTGTTGGCGGCGTCGCCGTTGGCGGCGATGCGGTCGGCCCCCACCACCACCTTCTGCACCATGCCCTTGCGCATCAGGTGGCCGCAGGCGTTGTCGCAGGCCACGGTGACCGGGATGTGGTCCTCGTGCAGCTCGAAGGCGGTCAGCCGCGCGCCCTGCAGGAAGGGGCGCGTCTCGTTGGCGATGACCGAAATGTTCTTGCCCGCGTCCACCGCGCCCCGGATGACCCCCAGCGCCGTGCCGTACCCGGCGGTGGCCAGCGCGCCCGCGTTGCAGTGGGTCATCACCGTGTCGCCGTCGTCGATCAGGGCCGCGCCGTGGCGGCCCATGGCCCGGTTGATCTCGATGTCGTCGCGGTGGATGCGCCGCGCCTCCGATTCCCACAGCGAGATCAGCGTGGCGAAGGGCGCGTGCCCGGCGGTCTTCCAGACCTTGCGCATGCGGTCCACGGCCCAGCGCAGGTTCACCGCCGTGGGCCGCGCGGCGGCGATGCGTCCCAGCAGGCCGTCCAGCACGGGGTGCCAGTGGTCGCCCGCCTCGGCGGCCTCGTAGGCGGCCAGCACGCAGCCCCACGCGGCGGTGACGCCGATGGCCGGAGCCCCGCGCACCACCATGACTTGCAAGGCGGTGACGATGTCTTCCGTGGTCCGGCAGACGAACTCTTCCTGCCGGGTGGGCAGCAGCCGCTGGTCGAGCAGGATCAGGGCGCGCTGGGCGGCGTCGTAGCGGATATGGTGTTCCATGGGGCCTCCGTGGAATGGGCGCGTGGTGTGGGGCGTGACGGGCAAGGCGCGCGGGGCGCGGCAAGCGCCTTCCCCCGCAGGGTGTACCGTCCCGGAGGCGACTCGGCAAGGCCGCGTCGGCACCGTGTCGCTGCATTTCGCATACTGTATACAATTATTGACAGCCAGCCCGGTTCGCGGCATGAGCACTCCATCACACCGTATTCTTCATACAGTCCCGCGCACAGCAAGAGGAGCTTCGTTCATGTCCGGCACTTCTTCGCAGTCTTCCCGGCCCGGCCTGCCCGGCTTCGTGTCCCTGGCCTCCGACGGCGGCGTGGCCGCCCGCGCCGCCGCCTCCCGTCCGGCATCTCCCTTGGCGTCTCCCCCTGCGCTGGACGGCATGTTTGGCCCCTACGGCGGGCAGTACGTGCCGGAGCACATCAAGCCCGTGCTCGACGAACTGGCCGCCACCTTCGAGCGCTATCACGCCGACCCGGACTTCCTGGCCGAGCTGGACTATTACCTGACCCGCTACTCCGGCCGCCAGACACCGCTGTTCCTGTGCGCCAACCTTACCGCGCGCCTGGGCGGGGCGAAGATCTACCTCAAGCGCGAAGACCTGAACCACCTTGGCGCGCACAAGGTGAACAACACCATCGGCCAGATATTGCTGGCGAAACGCATGGGCAAGAAGAAGGTCATCGCGGAAACGGGCGCGGGCCAGCACGGCGTGGCCACCGCCGCCACTGCCGCGCTCATGGGCATGCGCTGCACCATTCACATGGGCGCGGAGGACATGGAGCGCCAGAAGCTGAACGTGTTCCGCATGCGCATGATGGGCGCGGACGTGGTGCCCGCCATGAGCGGCCAGCGCACCCTGAAGGAGGCCGTGGACGAAGCCCTGGCCGCCTGGCTGGGCGACGCGGAGAACACCTTCTACCTGCTGGGTTCCGCCGTGGGGCCGCACCCCTACCCGCGCATGGTGCGGCACTTCCAGTCGGTCATCGGGCGCGAGGCCCGCGCCCAGATGCTGGAGGCCGAAGGCCGCCTGCCCGACTGCGCCGTGGCCTGTGTGGGCGGGGGTTCCAACGCCATCGGCCTGTTCGCGGACTTCATCGGGGATGCGGGCGTGCGGCTCATCGGCGTGGAACCGGCCGGGCGCGGCCTGACCTACGGCGACCACGCGGCCACCCTGTGCATGGGCTCGCCGGGCGTCATGCACGGGTTCCACTCCTACATGCTCAAGGACGAAACGGGCGAACCGGCCGCCGTGTACTCCATTTCGGCCGGGCTGGACTACCCCGGCGTGGGGCCGGAGCACAGCCACCTCAAGGACATGGGCCGCGCCGAGTACGCCAGCGTGACCGACGTGGAAGCGCTGGACGCCTTCTTCGTCCTGTCCCGGACGGAGGGCATCATCCCCGCGCTGGAATCGTCCCACGCCCTGGCCCACGCCATGAAGTTGGCCCCGGCCATGGGCAGGGACGCCATCATTCTGGTGAACCTGTCCGGCCGGGGCGACAAGGACGTGGCCCAGGTGGAGGAAATGGTCAGCGCCGGGCTGGTCACCCCGCCCACGCTGTAGGTCTTGCCCGAATCATCGCCGGTTGCCGGGCGGGCGCGGGCCCTGCCCGGCAACCGGCTGCAAGTTTTTACATCTGCAAATTCAGTGTGTTGCCTGTAAAATGCGCGCTGTCTGAAAAAAGGTTGTTGACCTTGGCGGGCGATACGCATAGATACCCGCTTCCGCGCCGACGACCGGCGGCAGCGCGCGAACAGCGCGCCGCCATTCGGGATTCCGCGCGGAGTGCTCTTTCTACCTTGCAGGCCCCGCCGGACGATACGCC
>JALHHV010000275.1 GCA_022837365.1 Desulfovibrio sp.
CGAGGGCGGGTGCATCGTCACCGCCGACCAGGCCGTGGCCCAGCTGTGCCGCGACGCGCGCCTGCTGTCCGTGGCCAACGACACGGAAAAGCGCTTCTCGGGCCAGCGCAGCTGGGATTTCGACGTCACCCGGCAGGGCTGGCGCTACCACATGAGCAACATCATGGCCGCCATCGGCCGCGTGCAGCTTGGCCGCCTGCCCGGCGAATTCGCCCCGGCGCGGATGCGCCTGGCCGCGCGCTACCGCCAGCGGCTGGAAGGCGCGCCGCATCTGGCCCTGCTGGCAACGGATTCCCGTGACGTGGTGGTGCCGCACATCTTCCCGGTGCGCATTCTGGACGACAGGAAGCACCACGTGGTGGACGCGTTGCAGGCCAAGGGCATTCCCACCGGCATGCACTACAAGCCCAACCACCTGCTGACCTACTTCGGCGGCGGGGCGGAATCCCTGCCCGTCACCGAAATGCTGGGCCGCCAGTTGACCACCCTGCCCCTGCACCCCGGCATGAGCGACGCCGACGTGGACTTCGTGTGCGACGCATTGCTGGAGGCGTTGGCGTAGGCTGGCATTCACGGCGTGGGCTTCGGCCTGCCCCGCTTCGGTATCCGTCTGCCCGAACAATTCCGTGCCCATATGACGGGGGTGCAGGGGGCGGCAGCCCCCTGCCCGCCGGAGGCGTACAAAAACAATGACCGACACCGCCATTCCCCAGCCTTCTCCCGTTCCCGCCGTCAGCGTGATCATGAACTGCCTGAACTGCGGCGAACACCTGCGCGCCGCCATGGACAGCGTGTTCGCCCAGACCTTCGACGACTGGGAAATCGTGTTCTGGGACAACGGTTCCACCGATTGCAGCGCGGACATCGCCCAGAGCTACGGCCCCAAGGTGCGCTACTTCCGCGCCGAGCGCACCGTACCGCTGGGCGCGGCGCGCAACCTGGCCATCGCCCGGTCGCGGGGCGAGTTCATCGCCTTCCTCGACTGCGACGACCTGTGGCGCCCGGAAAAGCTGGCCCGGCAGGTGGCGCTGTTCCGCGCCAACCCGGCCGTGGGGCTGGTGAGCTGCGACACGGTGATGTTCAGCGGCGACAAGGAACTGAGCCGCCAGTTCCAGGCCGCCCCGCCCGCGCGCGGCAAGGTGTTCCGCGAGTTGATGACCACCCAGTGGATTTCCATGTCCTCGGCGGTGATTCGCCGCGCCGCGCTGGATGCGCCCGGCATGGGCGGCCACTGGTTCGACGAATCGCTGAACGTGTGCGAAGAGGCGGACGTGTTCTACCGCATCGCCTGGGACTGGGATCTGGACCACGTGGACGCGCCGCTGGCCCGCTGGCGGGTGCACGGCGGCAGCACCACCTTCCGCAAGTTCGCCCAGTTCGCGGACGAGACCGAGGCCATTCTCGCCAAGCACATCCGCATGTACCGCGACTACGAGCGCGACCATGCCGACCTTGTGGCGCTGCTGCGTCGCCGCGCCGCGTTCCAGCGCGGGGTGGCCCTGTGGCGCGAGGGCAAGGGCGCGGCCGCGCGGGAGGCCATAGCGCCGTATGCCGGGTCGTCGCTGAAGTTCCGGCTGTTCCGGATGGCCACGTTCCTGCCGGGCGGGATGTTTGACGCGGTGGCGGGGGTGTATTTTGCGTTGCCGTCGTTCTTGAGGCGGTAGCGGGCGGGTTCCGTCGGCCTCTACGAACACACGCCGCCGTCCCCACCCCGCGCGCCGCGCCCCCCTTCCCCCATACCGGAGGCTCCATGTTCCCCAACACCACCGGCACCTTCCGCACCGACGTCACCATGGTCGAATGCTTCGGCCATGCCGTGCTGTGGTTCCTGATCACCCTGTGCACGCTGGGCATCGGTGTGTTCTTCTACCCGTATGCGCTGGCCAAGTTCATCATCAACCGCACCTGGGTGGAGCGCGAAGGCGCGCCGCGCCAGCGGCTGACGTGCGACCTGGACCTGGCCGCGCAGGTGGGCCACGCGCTGATCTGGCTGCTGCTGTCCATCGTCACCTTCGGGCTGGCCTACTTCCTGTACCTGTACGGCGTGGGCCGCTACGTGGCCGCGCACACCCGCATCGAACCCGCGTAGCCAACCCGCCATGCGCCGCCCCACCCTCGCCGACATTTCCCCCGCCCACATCCGCCACGGCGTCAAGACCGGCATCGCCGCCGTGCTCGCCCTGGTCCTGGCCGACGTGCTGCACATCGAATACGGCTACTGGGCCGTCATTTCCGCCGTCATCGCCATGCAGATGAACGTGGCCGACGCCATCGAGATGTGCCTGTACCGCTTCATCGGCACGGTCATGGGCGCGGTGATGGGCGTCGTCGCCATCATGGTCTTTCCGGACACGCCCGTATGGAACGGCGTCTCGGTGTTCGTCACCACCGGGCTGTGCGCCTTTCTCACCCGGTGGGACCCGCGCTACCGCATGGCGGCCATCACCGTGAGCATCGTGATCCTGGCCAGCGCGGGCCATGCCGGGCGCATCGACGTGGGCCTGTTCCGGGTGCTGGAAATCGCCGTGGGCGTGGGCTGCGCCTTCGTGGTCACGGTCACGCTGTGGCCGGTGCGCGCGGCGGTGGGCCTGCGGCGCGACCTGGCCGCGCAGGCGGAAAACTGCGCCCATTACCTGGTCACCCTGGTGGACCGCTTCCTGGCCCGCCAGACCCACGTGCCCGCCGACCTGCTGGACCCGCTGGTGCGCGCCACCCCGCGCAACCGCGAGCAACTCTCCAAGGTGCGCCGCCACGAATCGCTGATCTACTTCTACGACAACCAGCCGCTGGACACCCTGTCCACCGTGGTGGAGCGCACCACCGACCACCTGCGGGTGATGCTGCGCAGCCTGAACGCCTGCGACGCAGACGGCTACGACATCCTGATGGACGCCGAACTGCGCGCCCTTGCGGAAACCGTGGCCCGCACCCTGCGCCGCATGGCGGCCACGACCACCGGCGTCACCGGGGCGCGGTCCGGCAACGCCGCGCCGGGATGGCTGGCCGCCCTGGGCGAACGGCTGCGCCGCCGCGGCAGGGATGGCGCGGCCCCCGCCGGGCCCTGCGCGAGGCCGGGGCCACCAAGCGCTTCGACCTTGCCATGCTCACCCAGTTCTACGCCTTCTACTACGCGCTGCGCCAACTGGCCGAAGACGTGAAGGTGCTTGCCGCGCGCATGGCCGGTGAAGAGGACGACCATCGCGACCACCTCAATCTGGGGCCTGGCGACGCCACGCCCTAGCCCCCACCGCGCACCCTTTCGCACCGCCCCGCCCCGGAGGCCCCCCATGCCCGCCCCGACCACCGATTCCGCGACCCTGTCCACGCTGGTCGAAACCATCGGCTACGCTGCCGGGCTGCTGACCTCGCTGGCCTACCTGCCGCAGGTGGTGCGCATCGCCCGAACCCGCTCGGCCGACGACATCTCGCTGCCCACCTTCCGGCTGCTGGCCGTGGGCGTGGGGCTGTGGCTGGTCTACGGCATCGGCATCGGCTCGTGGCCGGTCATGGCCGCCAACGCGGTGGGCCTGTCGCTGATCCTGGCAGTGATCTGGATGAAGCTGCGCTATTCCCGCCGGGAATAGGCGGCGCGGCACCCGTCCCCCGCGCGTTGGGCGGTGGACGGCGCGCCGTTTCCGGGTATACTCGGCGTATCGAAGCCTTCCGGCCGACTTCCTTCACCATATTCCGGAGACCCGGCATGTACACCGCCTTCACCGAGCTTTCCCCCGTCACGCAAGCCTTCATCGCCGGGCTGTTCACCTGGGGGGTCACCGCCTTGGGCGCGGCCCTGGTCTTCCTGACCAAGAGCTTCTCGCGCAAGATGCTGGACATCATGCTGGGCTTCGCGGCCGGGGTGATGATCGCGGCCAGCTTCTGGTCGCTGCTGGCCCCGGCGCTGGAAATGTCCGGGCACCTCGGGCGCTGGTCGTTCGTGCCCGCCGCCGTGGGCTTCGTGCTGGGGGCGCTGTTCCTGCGCCTGGTGGACATGCTGCTGCCCCACCTGCACCTGCACAACCCCATCGAGCACGCCGAGGGGTTGCCCAGCAGCTGGCAGCGCTCCACCCTGCTGGTGGCGGCCATCACCCTGCACAACATCCCGGAAGGACTGGCCGTGGGCGTGGCCTTCGGCGCCGTGGCGGCGGACCTGCCCTCGGCCTCGCTGGCCGGGGCCGTGGCGCTGGCGCTGGGCATCGGCATCCAGAACTTTCCCGAGGGCACGGCGGTGTCCGTGCCGCTGCGGCGCGAGGGGTTTTCGCGCATGAAGGCGTTCCTGTTCGGGCAGGCCTCGGGCATGGTGGAACCCATCGCCGCCGTCATCGGCGCGGCGGCCGTGGTCTGGGCGCAACCCATCCTGCCGTACGCGCTGGCCTTTGCCGCCGGGGCCATGATCTTCGTGGTGGTGGAGGAGGTCATCCCCGAATCGCAGGGGTCGGGCTACGGCGACCTTTCCACCATGGGCGTCATTGCCGGGTTCACCCTGATGATGACCCTGGACGTGGCCCTGGGATAAACGCGCTGTTCCCGCCACACCGGCAACGGCAAATTCATCTGCCGTTCCGGCACCATGCGCATGCCCCGGAAAATACCTTGACGGTCAAACTATCTTGGACATAAAGAAGTTTGACCGTCAAACATTCTGGAGGCACACCCCGTGATCGGACGCTTCGCCTGCCCCGGCTCCTATCGTGAACTCATTTCTTCCCGTGAAACCCTGCTCTGCCTGCTGGGCGGCCTGCTGGCCGCCGCATCGTGGGTCGCGTCGCTTTCCGGCGCGCCCGCGTGGCTGGCCGCCGCCCTGGCCCTGACCGGGGCCGCCGTCAACGGCCTGCCCATCGTCAAGGGCGCGGTGCAGGGCCTGATGGAAAAACAGGTCAACGTGGACGAACTGGTGTCCATCGCCCTCGTCGCCTCGGTGGCGCAGGGCGAATACCTGTCCGCCGCCATCGTGGCCTGCATCATGAAGGCGGGCTCGCTGGTGGAAGGCTTCCTCAGCGATGCCGCCCGCCGGTCCATCAAGGCCCTGGCCTCCGTCACCCCGGACACCGCCACCGTCATCGAACCGGACGGCCGCGAACGCACCGTGCCCGCCGCCGAGGTGCGCGTGGGCCAGCAGTTGCGCGTGCGCCCCGGCGAACGCATCCCCGTGGACGCGGTGATCCTGTCCGGCGTCACCGCCGTGGATGAATCGTCCATCACCGGCGAACCGTTGCCCCGCTCCTGCGCCACGGGCGACAAGGTGCTGGCGGGCACCATGAACTACAACGGCGTCATCGTGGTGGAGGCGCAGCGCGTGGGCGAGGACACCACCATCGGCAAGGTGGTGCGCCTGGTGGAAGAGGCCGAGGCCCACAACCCCAAGGCCGCCCGCCTGGTGGACAGGTACGCCCAGTGGTTCACGCCGGTGGTGCTGGCCTGCGCCGCCGCTGCCTGGGCCGTTTCGGGCGAGACCTCGCGCGCCGTGGCCGTGCTCATCGCCGGGTGCCCCTGCGCCCTGCTGATGGCCGCGCCCACCGCCGCCGTGGCCGCCGTGGGCCGCGCCGCCCGCGCGGGCATCATCGTGCGCGGCGGGCAAGCCCTGGAAAAGGTGGCCGCCGCCACCCTGGTGCTGTTCGACAAGACCGGCACCCTCACCTTCGGACGGCCGGAACTGGACGAAGTGCTGCCCGCACCCGGCTATGCCGCCGAACGGGTGCTGGCCCTGGCCGCCGGGGCCGA
>JALHHV010000276.1 GCA_022837365.1 Desulfovibrio sp.
GCGCTGGCCGCCGCCTCGTCCATCTGCTGCGCGCACCTGCTGCCCGTGGTGCACGAAGGCCGGGCCGTGGCCTGCCTGCTGGTGGGCACGCGCGGCCCCGGCCCCATCCACAAGGCCGCCCGCCACCACGCGGAGGCCGTGGCCGCCCAGGGCGGCAGCGCCTTTGCCCGGATCATGCAGCAGCAGTCGCTGCGCGAAAGCGAGGCCAACCTGCGCGCCCTGCTCAACGCGCCGCGCCTCAGCGCCTTCCTGCTCGACGCCACGGGCCGCGTGCTGGCCTGCAACGCCACCGGGGCCGGACGCCTGGGCATGACCCCGGACCAACTGGAAGGCCACTCCCTGCTTGAATGCAATGCGCCGGAAATCATGCAAAAGAGGTTCGCCGTCCTGGCCAGCGTGGTGGCCACGGCAACCCCGGCCGCGTTCCGGGACACGCGGGACATCTACATCTTCGACCACTCCCTGTACCCCATCACCGACGAGTCGGGCCGGGTGCACCGGGTGGCCTGGCTGGCCGAGGACGTGGCCCACGAGGTGGCCCTGGAGCGGCAACTGCGCCAGGCCCAGAAAATGGAGGCCGTGGGCACCCTGGCCGGCGGCATCGCGCACGATTTCAACAACATCCTCGGCGTGGTCATGAGCAACATCGAGATGTTGCGCGACACGGGCCTGACCGGCAGGGCCGCCGCCCGGGCCGACCGCATCCTGCGCGCCGCGCTGCGGGCGCGCGAGGTGGTGCGCCAGTTGCTGGCCTTCGGCCGCCCGGCCGACGAGCCCTACGTGCCCCTTGACCTGTGCCGCACCGTGGACGACGCCCTGCAACTGGTCAAGCCGTCCATCCCGCCCAGCGTCACCCTGCGCACCCTGCTGCCCCCGGACGCCCTGCCCGTATACGGCGACGCCACCCAGATCCATCAGGTGCTGCTGAACCTGAGCACCAACGCCGTGCACGCCATGCCCGAGGGCGGACTGCTGGACGTGACCCTGGAAACGCTGGTCCTCGGCGGCGACGAAGTGCTGCGCAGCTACCCGGAGCTGTCGCCGGGCCGGTACGTGCGCCTTTCGGTGGCCGATTCCGGCCTGGGCATGACCGCCGCCCAGTTGGAACGGGTGTTCGAGCCGTTCTTCACCACCAAGCCGCAGGGCACCGGGTCGGGCCTGGGGCTCAGCATGGTGCACGGCATCGTCCGCAAGCACGGCGGCACGGTGCGCGCCCATTCGCAGCCCGGCCAGGGGGCGCGCTTCGACGTGCTGCTGCCCCTGCTGGACCCGGCGGGCGGCGCTCCGCCCGGCCCCGGCTGCGCCCATGGCCCGGATTTCGCCGACGTGCCGGGCACGCCCGGCCGACAGCCGCTGCACGTGCTGGTGGTGGACGACGAGCACGACTTCCGCCAGTCCGTGGCGGAAATGCTGCACGCCCACGGGCACCGCTCCACCGGCACCGGCGACGCGGAGGACGCCCTGCGCCTGCTGGCGGCGGGGCGCTACGACGTGGCCCTGCTGGACCTGCGCATGCCCGGCCGGTCCGGCCCGGAACTGGCGCGGGCCATCCGCGCGCGGGGATTCACCCTGCCGCTGGTGCTGTGCACCGGCAACCAGTGCGACATCACCCCGGAAGAACTGGAGCAGGCCGGCCTGACCCTGATCGGCAAACCGTTCACGGGCGAAGAATTATCGAAACACTTGCATGTATCGTTGAAAAAGGCGTAAAGGCTAGAGGATGCCTGAAATCCTCATCATTGACGACGATCCGCTGGTGGCGGAAACCCTGGCCGACCTTGCCGAGGACATGGGCCACGTCCCGTTGCGCGCGGCATCGCTGGCCGACGGGCTGGCCCATGCGGACGCGGGCTTCGGCGACGTGGTGCTGCTGGACGTGATGATGCCCGACGGCAACGGGCTGGAAGCGCTGCCGCGCTTCGTGGCGTCCCCCGCGCGGCCCGAGGTGGTCATCATCACCGGCACCGACGCCGGGCAGTCGGCCGAGATGGCCGTGCGCAACGGCGCCTGGGACTACATCACCAAAGGCGCGCCGGTCAGCGCCGTCCGCCTTGCCATCCTGCGGGCACTGGAATTCCGGGGCGAAAAGCTGGCCCGCACGGCCCAGCAGGGGCGGCAGTTCAACCCCACCGGCCTCGTGGGCACCAGCCCGGCCTTCACGGAATGTCTGGACCTGGTGGCCAAGGCGGCGCAGAGCGACGTGCCGGTGCTGATCACCGGAGAAACGGGCACCGGCAAGGAACTGGCCGCGCGGGCCATCCACGAGAACAGCGACCGGGCGGGGCACCCCTTCGTGGTGGTGGACTGTGCCGCCATGCCCGAAAACCTGGCCGAAAGCGTGCTGTTCGGCCACGTGCGCGGGGCCTTCACCGGGGCCGACCGCGACGCTGAAGGGCTGGTCCGCCAGGCGTCGGGCGGCACCCTGTTCCTGGACGAAATCGGCGAACTGCCCCCCGTCCTGCAGAAGACCTTCCTGCGGGTATTGCAGGAGCGGCGCTTCCGCCCCGTGGGCGGGCGGCAGGAGGTGGAGTGCGACTTCCGGCTGCTGGCCGCCACCAACCGCGACCTTTCGGTGATGGCCAAGCGGGGTGAATTTCGCGAAGACCTGCTGTACCGGGTGCGGGCCATGCACATCCCCCTGCCCCCGCTGCGCCAGCGAGAGGACGACCTGCGCCCGCTGGCCGAGCATTTCGTGCACCAGTACTGCGAGCGCAACAACCTGCCCTCGCGCATCCTGACGCCCGAACTGCTGCGGGCCCTTGGCGCGCACCATTGGCCGGGCAACGTGCGCGAGTTGCGCAACACCCTGGAAACCATGATCGCCTTCGCGGGCGGCGTGCGCACCCTGTACCCGGTGCACCTGCCGGAGCATATCCGGGTGCGCCACATGCGCGCCACGGCCGGGAACATCCGGGCGGAGCAGGCCGAGGCCGATTCACCGGGCCTGCCCCTGGCCGGGCTGTCCATTCCCACCTGGATGACCTACCGCGACGTGGCGCTGGAACGCGCCGCCGTGGACTATTTCCAGAACCTGCTGGCTCGCGCGCGCAGTTCTACCGGTTGTTGCGCAAGCTGCGCTAGGGGCTGTTTCTAAATTGTCTTTTCGCCCGTTGGCATCGTCAAACTTCACCTGCCATAGCTTTGCTGTCCTTATCCGTAAGACTCGCGCTGTGCGCTCGCCTAACGGCTAAGGCTCGGTCAAATACGAGAAGAGCGCACTGCGGTCCTCATCCGTAAGATTCGCTTCGCTCACCTAACGGCTGAGGCATATTCCCTCATGGCAGGCTCGTTTTCCTCGCCAACGAACGAAAATCCTAAGGCTCTAGACCATCAGGTTAAGCCCTGATAGGCTAGTATCATGTTTAAAAACAGCAAATTAAGCCGATACAAAGTCGGAAAAATTGCTG
>JALHHV010000277.1 GCA_022837365.1 Desulfovibrio sp.
CAAGCCCATCGTGGGCGAGAACGTGTTCACCCACGAGTCGGGCATCCACGTCAGCGGCCTGCTGCGCGACCCGGCCAACTACCAGCACATCGACCCGCGCGAACTGGGCCGCGACCACCGGCTGGTGCTGGGCAAGCACTCCGGTTCGGCGGCCGTGCGCTGGGCCTACGGACGGCTGGGCATCCGGCTGGACGAGGAGGGCGCGCGGGCCGTGCTGCCCCTGCTGCGCGAGCATGCCGCGCGCACCAAGCGCCCGCCGGAACAGGCCGACCTGCTGCGCTTTCTGGATGCGGCGCGGGGAGCCGGAACGCCGGAAGATGTCGGCGATGGCGTGCCCGGCGATCCGCACGGCAAGGGGGCGGGCATGCGTTGCGCCAGCCCGTCCGCTCACCCCCATGCCGTCTGCCCCCATGAATGACGGACGGAATGACGGAGGCACCCATGCGGCCATTCCTGTTTCCAGAGCCCCCGGCGGGCGCGCCGGGCGTCCCGTCCCATTCCCGTGTCCTTCCACGTTCCGCGCCGGTGAGGGCCATGACCTGCGAAAAGAAACACAGCGACGAGGCACGCACCTGCGGCGGCGGGGTGTGCCGGGGGGGCATCGTGCCCCTGCTGCACGAGATCGGGCGCATGCTCTCCGGGCCGGAGGACTTCTGCGCCGCGCTGGACCGCATCCTGGGCTACATGCACGCCGAAATGGGCGTGCGGCGCGGCATGATCAGCCTGCACCACCGCGAGTCGGGGCGCATCTTCGTGCACCGCAGCATCGGCCTGACGCCGGAGGAGCAGGAACGCGGCGTGTACCACCTGGGCGAGGGTATCACCGGCCGGGTGGTGGAGACGGCGCGGCCCATCATCGTGCGGCGCATCGGCGACGAGCCCGCCTTCCTCAACCGCACCCGCAGCCTTTCCGGCGGCCCCGACCTGGAACTGTCGTTCATGTGCGTGCCCATCCTGCGCGGCAGCAAGGTGCTGGGCACCATCAGCGCGGAACGCCTCTACGAGGACCGGCGCTTTCTGGACCGCCACGTGGACGTGCTGATGGTGATGTCCCACATGCTGGCCCACGCGGTGGAACTGTACCTGGTCGAGAAGGTGGACCTGGCCCGCTGGGAACAGCGCACCCGGCTGCTGGTGGACCGGCTGAAGGAGCGTTTCCACCCCGCCAGCATCATCGGCGCGTCCGCGCCCATGCGCGAGGTGTACGCCCTGATGCGCAAGGTGTCCCAGACCCGCACCACCGTGCTGCTGCTGGGCGAAAGCGGCGTGGGCAAGGAGATGATCGCCAACGCCCTGCACTACGACGGCTCCAACCCGGAAGGCCCGCTGGTGAAGTTCAACTGCGCGGCGTTGCCGGAAAACCTGGTGGAAAGCGAACTGTTCGGCCACGAGAAGGGCGCGTTCACCGGCGCGGTGCAGACCCGCAAGGGGCGCTTCGAGGAGGCCGACGGCGGCACCATCTTCCTGGACGAGGTGGGCGAACTTTCCCCGGCCATGCAGGCCAAGCTGCTGCGGGTGTTGCAGGAACGGCGCTTCGAACGGGTGGGCGGCAACCAGAGCATACCCGTGAACATCCGCATCATCGCCGCCACCAACCGCAATCTCCAGGAAATGGTGGCCCAGGGCGCCTTCCGCGAGGATTTGTACTACCGGCTCAACGTGTTTCCCATCATGGTGCCGCCGCTGCGCGAGCGCGGCAGCGACATCGTTACCCTGGCCGAGCACTTCATGGCCCGCTACGCCCGCGAGACGGAAAAGAACGTGTCCACCATCGCCACGTCCGCCCTGAACATGCTGGTGCAGCACGACTGGCCGGGCAACGTGCGCGAACTGGAAAACGTCGTCCACCGCGCGGTGATCCTGACCGAGGACGACACCATCCACGCCCACGACCTGCCGCTGTCGCTGCAATCGGCCATGGTGCCGGACGCGGGCGCGCCCGGCGGGCTGGAGGCGCGCCTGGCCTGCGTGGAGTACGAGATGCTGGTGGAAGCCCTGCGCGCCCACCGGGGCAACACCACCGAGGCGGCGCGGGCGCTGGGCCTGACCCGGCGCATCATGGGCCTGCGCATGAAGCGTTTCAACCTGACCTACCGGCAGTTTCGCAGGGGGGAGGGCACGCCTGCCAGCTAGTCGCTCATGTCGGGCCATCCCCATGGTTTCCACATGCCCGCAGCCTTTCCCCTCTGTTTACTCCAACCGTCCAGCGCACCGTGAGAAAGGAGCCGCCATGAACGCCACCGAACCTGCCGCCACCCCGCGCGACGCCTCGAAGCATCCCTGCTTCAACAAGGCCGCGTCCGGCACCTGCGGCCGTGTACACCTGCCGGTGGCCCCCGGCTGCAACATCCAGTGCAACTACTGCGACCGGCAGTACGATTGCGCCAACGAATCGCGCCCCGGCGTGACCAGCGCGGTGCTGAAGCCCCGGCAGGCCCTGGAATACATGCACCGGGTGCTGGAGGCGGAACCGCGCATCACCGTGGCGGGCATTGCCGGGCCGGGCGACCCCATGGCCAACCCGGAAGCCACGCTGGAAACCATGCGCCTGCTGCGCGAAGCCTATCCGCACCTGCTGTTTTGCCTGTCGTCCAACGGCCTTGCCATGCCCGCCCACCTGGACGACCTGGCGGCCTTCGGCGTCACCCACGCCACGGTCACCTGCAACGCGGCGGACCCGGCCATCGGCGCGTCCATCTACGCCTGGGTGCGCGACGGACGGACCACGTATCGGGGACAGGACGCGGCGGAACTGCTGCTGCACCGCCAGAAGCAGTCCATCGCCGGGCTGAAGGCGCGTGGCATCGCCGTGAAGGTGAACACCATCGTCATTCCCGGCATCAACGACACCCACGTGACCGCCGTGGCCGAAATGGCCCGCGCCCTGGGCGCCGACCTGCACAACCTGATGCCCCTGCACCCCAACCCCGGCACCCCGTTCGCCGACGTGACCGAACCGTCACCCGCGCTCATGGAAAACCTGCGTCTGGCCGGGGCGGCCCTGCTGCCCCAGATGACCCACTGTCGCCGCTGC
>JALHHV010000278.1:0-1268 GCA_022837365.1 Desulfovibrio sp.
CATCCCCGACATCGGGCAGGTCCGGCAACTCGGGCAGCGCAAGCCCGTTGCCCGCCAGGGTGGCGTCACCCGCGCGCAGCAGCCCCTTCAGCCGGGCGATGCGCTGGTACGACTGGCGGATGCGGTCCTCGGAGATGCGCCCCGAATGTACGAGGCCGGTCAGCGTTGCGTGCGCCCGCGCGGCCAGGTCCGGCTGCCAGCGCAGGTTGTTGCCGAACAGCAGGATGTCCGCCCCGGCGTCCACGGCGCGGAACACCACCTCTTCCAGCGGGTAGCGGTCGGTGATGGCCCCCATCTGCAAATCGTCGGTGATGACCACGCCCCGCCAGCCCATGTCGCGCCGCAACAGCCCGTCGATGGCCGCCCGCGACAGCGTGGCCGGGTGCGCCGCGTCCAGCCGGTTGTCGTACAGGTGGCCCACCATGACCATGCCGCCCCAGCCCTCGGCCCAGGCGTTGCCCGCCGGGCGCAGCAGCGCGCGGTAGGGCCATAGTTCCTCGGGCCTGCGGGTGGCGGACACGTCGGTGACGCCCAGGTGCGAGTCGGCGCGGGCGCTGCCGTGGCCGGGAAAATGCTTGAGGCACGAGACCACGCCCGCCTGGGCCATGCCGTTGACGAACGCCGCCGCGTGGGCCGCCACCGCGCGCGGGTCGCGGCTGTAGGACCGCCCCAGCCTGCCGATGGCCGGACTGTCCGGGTTCACGTCCACGTCCACCACCGGCGCGAAGTTCAGGTTCACGCCCGCGTCGACCAGTTCGCGGCCCATGGCCACGGCGCGCAGCCGGGTTTCGCCCACCGTGCCCTGCCCCAACTGGCGCGCCGGGGGATACTGGGTGAAACCGCGCTCCGGCTTCAGCCGTTGCACCCGGCCGCCTTCCTGGTCCACGGCCACGAACAGCGGCAGCCCGGCGGGGGACGCGGAGGCGGCGGCCTGCAACGCGGCGGACAGCGCGCGCACCTGCTTGGGGGAAACGATGTTGCGCTCCGGGCTGCCGGTGGTCACGTCGCGGTCGAACAGGATGACCCCGCCCACGCGCCCGGCGCGGATGTCGTCCAACACCTCGTGCACGCCGTAGGCGGAGTTTCCGGCTGGCGGGGCGGCGTTGGTCGCGTTGGCCGCGCCGGGCCGCAGCAGCGCGCCCAGGCCCGGCACGCCGCCCGCGCGCGGGGCCACGGCCTGCGCCTGCGCCCCGCGAAAGCCCACCATGAACATCTGGCCGATCATGTCGGAAAGAGAGGGTCCGCCGTGGGCCGGAGCCTTGCCCTGC
>JALHHV010000278.1:1297-4322 GCA_022837365.1 Desulfovibrio sp.
GGAGCGGCGGGCCTGGTCACCGTGGCGTTGGCCGTTGCGGCCATGGCCCCGTGCACGCCCGGCAGGACGGCGCAGGCCAGCACGATCACCCCGGCCAACAGCAGCAGACAGGCGCGCCGGAGGCGCACCGCCCCGGCCGCGCCCCCCAAAAACTTCTTCCTCACGCCCCGCCCTCGCCGGGGCAGGGCTTGCACCCGCAGCCGTTCCCGCCCCGGCCTCCATTTGCCCCATCCCCCATGATTCCCGGCCGCACCTGGCATTTCACGCGGATGTTCCGGCCCACGGTGCCGTAGTCGCCCACCATGTTGAACGACGATGCCTCCACCACCTCCACCGCCGCCTCGCCGCCGGTGACGCCAAGCCCCGCCAGATGATCCAGCAGGGCCTGCCGCGCCTCGTCCCTGGCCCGTTCCAGGTCGAAGCCCCGGCCGGTCTTGCGCTCCACGCCCAGGGTGGGGATGAACAGGACGCCCTTTTCGGTGTCCGCGAACAGTTCCAGTTCCGCCGTGGTGCGGGTCAGCGCCGCGCCGATGGCGTTGGCCACGGCGAAGTCGTCCGGCACCTCCACCCGCTTGCCCAGCGCCGGGGCCAGCAGCGGCTGCATGACCTTGGCCGGGCCGCCCATCAGGTACACGGCGGCGGGTTCCACCACCCTGCCCTGCAACAGTTCCATGATGGTGTACACCGGACGGGCGTTGACCTCGTCCACCAGGTCGGTGACGGCCTCGCGGATGCGCGCCACGGCCTCGGCTATGGCGTCGTCGGCCAGGCGTTCCGGGTACAGGTCCCACAGCCCGGCCAGTTCGCGGATGCCCCGCGCCGAGGCGGCCACGTCGCCCACGGCGGCGTGCCCCCGGTAGTTCAGCGCGTCGATGAGCGTGGGCCGCGTCCCGCCCATGGCCATGCTGGCCCCGGCCCGCTCCGGCCCCACGCGCACCGTCCCGGCGGCCACGTGCAGGCGCGAATCGCCGCCCACCCCGATGGACCGCGTCTTCAGCGCGCGCACCAGCGTGGGGTAGCTGCCCACCTCTATGCCGTCCTTCTCGATGACCGGCGAGCCGCAGGCGAACACGGCGATGTCCGTGGTGGTGCCGCCGATGTCCAGGATCACGCAGTCTTCGCGGATGTCGCACAAGGCGATGATGCCCATGACGCTGGCCGCCGGGCCGGACAGGATGGATTCCACCGGCAGTTCGCGCGACACGGCCAGCGGCATGGTGCCGCCGTCGGCCTTCAGGATGTGGATGGGCGCGGTGATGCCGAATTCGCGCGCCGACTGCTCGATGGCGTCGGCGAAGCGGTTGTACACCCGCCACACCGCCGAATTGTAGTAGGCCGTGGCCACCCGGCGCGGAAAGTTCAGCTGGCCCGACAGGCGGTGCCCCAGCGAGACGAAGTCGCCGCAGCCGCTGCGGGCAACCGCTCCCAACGCCTCGCCCATGGCCGCCTCGTGCGCGGGGTTGCGGGTGGAGAACTTGCCCACCGCCGCGAACAGGCGCACGCCCGCGTCGCAGCAGGCGGCGGCCACCCGTTCCATCTCGGCCGGGTCGAGGGGAGAAATCTCTTCGCCCCGGTGGTCGATGGACCCGCCCACCGGAAAGTAGAACCGCCCCACGCGGAAGTGTTCCGGGTCTATGCCCGGCCCGGCGGACACCACCACCGCCACGTCCTCTGTCTTGCCTTCCACGATGGCGTTGGTGGACAGGGTGGTGCTGAGGTTCATGCGGGTGATGCGGGCGGGTTCCACCGCCGTATGGGGCTGCAACAGGGCCTGCATGGCCGCGCGCACCGAGGCCAGCAGGTCGTGGTGGTCGGTGGGCACCTTGGCGCTGGCCGCCATGGTGCGGCCGTCCATGACCACGGCATCGGTATGCGTGCCGCCGACGTCGATTCCCATGTACATGGCTCAGTCCTTTGCGTCGCAGAGGGTGCAGGCAAGGCGCAGCGCGGCGGCGAAGCTGCCCGTGTCCGCCGCGCCGGTTCCGGCGATGTCGAAGCCCGTGCCGTGGTCCACCGAGGTGCGCACGAAGGGCAGCCCCAGGGTGACGTTCACGGCGTCGGAAAAATGCAGCATCTTCAGGGGGGCCAGCCCCTGGTCGTGGTACATGGCCAGCACGGCGGCGTAGGCCCCGCGCGCCGCCTTGACGAACAGCGTGTCGGCGGGCAACGGGCCGATGACGTCAAGCCCCTCGGCCACGGCGTCGGCCACGGCCGGGGCGATGACGTCGATCTCCTCGCGCCCGATGCGGCCCGATTCCCCGGCGTGGGGGTTCAGCCCGCACACCGCCACCGGCCCCGTGGCCCCGATGGCCCGAACGTGCGCCGCCGTCAGGCTCAGGCAGCGCAGCACCCGCTGGCGGGTGACCAGGCCGGGCACCTCGCGCAGGGGCGGGTGGGTGGTGACCAGGCTGACGCGCAGCACGTCGCCGCCAAGGTGCATGCACACCTCGTCGTCGCCAAGGCCCGCGCGCCGGGCAAGATATTCGGTGTGGCCGGGCGCGTCGTACCCCGCCGCGTGCAGCATGGCCTTGTGCAGCGGCAGGGTGACCAACCCACGGGGGCCGCGCGGGGACGGGATGCCCCCGATGCCCCCAACGCCGGCATACGCCGGGGCCGGCAGCAGGTCGCAGGCCGTGGACAGGGCCGCGCCCGCCGCCCTGCCGCCGTCCGGCGTGGCCTGCCCCACCTGTACGCGGATGCCGTCGAGGCCCGGCGGCTCGTACAGGTACACGCCGGGCGTGGCGTCCGGGCCGAGCGCCCGCGCCGGGTCGTCCACCCGGCTCCAGAAGGGGGTGCCCCCCGCCAGGGAAAGATGCGCCAGCAGCGAGGCTTCCGCCCCCAGCAGCAGCAACGCCCGCCCGGCAAGGTACGCAGGCAATGGCCCGGACAGCAGGCGGCACGCCAGTTCCGGCCCGAGGCCGTTGGCGTCGCCAAGGGTTATCAGCAACGGTTCCGCACGCATGCCGCACAGGCTATGCGCATTCGCGCGGGCTGTCCATATCCGGCGCGGTCAGCACCCTGCGTC
>JALHHV010000003.1 GCA_022837365.1 Desulfovibrio sp.
CGGGAGGAGGACGCATCCTGAGCCTGACGGGCGGCCTGAATGCGTGGACCGGGCAGGCCGTGGCCGACAGCCCGCGCGTCCAGGTGTTCGCAGGGGTGCGCAGCATGGTCGAACTGCTGCGCCGCGCGCTGGACATGGAAAAGGCCGCCCACCTGCTGTACACCCGCGTGCGCGACGCCGGGCCGAAGCCCGCCGTGTGCGCGCTGATGGACCGGCTCATCGGCGTGGAACTGGCCCACGCCAAGGTGGTCTACCACCACCTTGCGCAGCGCTGGGACGCGGACGCCCACGCCGACGCCACGCGCGGCCCGCTGCCGCCCTTCGACGAACTGTTCGCCACGCTGGAAGGCCGCGTGCTGGAAGGCGGCATGGCCGTGGCCGACCTTGACCCGTGGGTGCGCGACGCCGCCAGCGGCGACTGTCTGGACATCGCCGAACTGGCGCTGGAAGTGGAAATGAACGCCTACGACCTGTACCGCACCCTGGCCGACGAGGCCCGGCGCGGCAGCGGCCTGGGGGGCCTTGCGGAACGGGCCTTCCTGGACCTGGCCACGCAGGAAAAGACCCACGCCCGCATGATTATCGACCAGATCGCCACCTTTTCCGCAGACGGGGAGGCCCGGTGAGCCGCGATGTCCGGCGCTCGGACCCGCCCCGCCAATCCGGCCCGTTCGATCAATCCGGCCCGCCCGTTCCCCTGCCCGCCCCCCGGCGGGCGGATGGGACCGTCACGGCCGTCCCTCCCATTCCCGTGGTCCTGCTGCGTTGCCGGGACTACGACCCCGGCCGCGTGCAACGCGCCGTGGCCGAGGCGCTGGACGCCTCCGGCTGGACGCCGCCGCGCGGCCGCGTGCTGGTGAAGCCCAACCTGCTGCGCGCCGCCCCGGCGCTCAGCTGCACGCATCCGCAGGTGGTGCGCGCCGCCTGCGCGTGGCTGCTGGACCACGGCTGCGCCCTCACCGTGACCGATTCGCCGGGCTTCGGCACGGCGCGCGGCGTGGCGGAGGCCATCGGCCTCGCGGAATCCCTGCGCCCCCTCGGCCTGTCCGTGGTTCCGCTGGACGACGCGGTGCAGGTGCCCTTGTCGTTCGGCGGGTCCATCGGCGTTGCCCGCCGCGCGCTGGAGGCGGACGGTGTGCTCAGCGTGCCGCGCCTGAAGGCGCACAGCCAGATGCGCGTGACCCTGGCGGTGAAGAACCTCTTCGGCTGCGTGCCCGGCGTGCGCAAGGCGTTCGTGCATACCCGCCACGGCGACCGGGGCCACCGTTTCGAGGGCGCGCTGGTGGAGGTGGCGGCGGCGCTGCCGCCCACGGCCGCCCTGCTGGACGGGGTGGAGGCCATGCACGTGACCGGACCCGGCTCCGGCAAGCCGTACCCCCTCGGGCTCGTCGGGGCCTCGGTGTCCGGCGTGGCCTTGGATTCCGTGATCTGCGGGCTGCTGGGCCTGACGCCCGCCCAGGTGCCCCTGTGGGCGGAACTGGCGCGGCGCGGCGCGCCCGGCGCGCTGCCCGGCGAAGCGGACCTTGTGCGCGAGACGCCGGACGCCTTCGACGCGCGCGGGTTCGAGGTGCCGAGCGTGCTCAAGCCCATGAGCTTCCGCCCCGGCACGCTGCTGCGCAGCACCGTGCGCCGCCTGTGGGCGGCGTGGCGGTCATGACCGCCATGTGACGGGCGCGGACGCCCCGCCGTCCGCAGGTGCCGCGCCCCCCGCCCCCCGCCGGTGCCGCGGGATGACGCGGCGTCCTTTATGCTGCTTCCTTCTTCATGCCCTCGATCAGGCGGCGCAGTTCGGCGGCCTGGTCGGCCAGGTTGCGCAGATCGGTGTTGGTGGCGTTGACCAGCGTGCCGTTCTCGCGGGCGATGCGGTCGATCTCTTCCACGGAACGGGTGATCTCTTCGCTGGCGGCGGACTGTTCCTCGGCCGCCGTGGCGATGGCCTGCACCTGCCCGGCGGCGTCGTGGGCCATGGTCACGATCTGCTGCAACAGCTCGCCCGAACTGCCGGAAAGGCGCGCCGCGCCGTCGATGGCGGTGACCGCGTCGTCCATGCCCGTCACGTTGGTGCGGGCCAGGTCCTGAATGGCCTTGATGGAGTCGCCCACTTCCTTGGTGGCGCCCATGGTCTTTTCCGCCAGCTTGCGCACCTCGTCGGCCACCACGGCAAAGCCGCGCCCGGCGTCGCCCGCGCGGGCCGCCTCGATGGCGGCGTTCAGCGCCAGCAGGTTGGTCTGGTCCGCGATGTCGTTGATCACGTTCATCACGTGGCCGATGGCCTCGGACTGCTGGCCCAGGCGGTGCATGTTGTCCTTGAGGTTTCCGGCCAGCCCCTTCAGGTCCTGCATGGCCTTCACGGTCTGGCCGACCATGCCCGAGCCCTCGTCGGCCTTGGCGCGCGAAGCCTCGGTCTGGTCGGCGGCGCGGCCCGCGTTGCGGGCCACTTCCAGCACCGTGGCGTTCATTTCCTCCATGGCCGTGGCGGTCTCGTTGATGCGGGCCATCTGGGTGTCGGTGCCCCGGCTGATCTCCTCTGACCGGCGCGAGATGTCCTCCGCCGCGTGGTCGATGGCGCGCACCACGCCCTCCAGCCGTTCGGCGGCGGAAAGGATGCCCTCCTTGGTGGCCACGGCGGCCTTGGCCATGGCCTCTTCCGCCTGTCGGGTGGAGGCGTGCGCGGCGTCGGCCTGGCGGCCCGCCTCGCGCTGCTTTTCGGTGATGTCGGCGATGTTGTTCTTGAGCGTGGCCACCATGGTGTTCAGGGCCGCCTGCAAGGCGGAAACCTCGTCGCGGCCCCTGGCCTCGATGCGCACCTCAAGGTTGCCTTCGGCCACGGCCTGCGCCGCCGCCGTGGCTTCGCGCAACGGACGCACGATGGACGCGATGAGCATGATACAGACGGGTATGACGACCAGGAGCAGGATCGCCGCCATGACCGAAAGCTGCCAGGTCAGGGCCTTGTCGGCGAGGCCCTCCAGCGTGTCGTTGATGGCCGCCCTGGCCTCGTCGATGTTGTCGATGTACACCCCGGTGCCGATCCAGAACCTGGTGCCCGGAATCATTTCGGAATAGGCCAGCTTGGGCTGGTCGCCCTTGCCCGGCTTGGGGAAGATGTACTCGACGAACCCGCCGCCCGCTGCCGCGCGCTGCGACAGTTCGCGCACGAAGTACACCCCGTTCTTGTCCCTGGTTTCGGCAAGGTCCTTGCCGTGCACGCTCTTGTTGGGGGGCAGGGCCACGTTGGTGGTGCCCTGGTAGACGAAATAGTACCCGGACTGGTCCTTCTCGAAGCGGATGGTGTCGATGGCCTTGCGCACCGTCTCGATGCGCGCGGTTTCGCCTGCCTCGACGGGCACGTCGGCCAGCAACTGGCCCAGCGCCTGGGCGATGGTGTGGGTGGCCACCTGCAACTTGGCCTTTTCCTCTTCCAGCATCACCCGCTGGGTCTCGGTGACGCCGTGGTCCCGGACGGTGCCGATGGTGGTCACGAAAGCGGCGACGACACCCGCCACGAACAGCACCATGAACACGAGCAGCGCGATGACGCGCGCGCCGATGGAGAAATTCCTGAACATGCGACCCCCTTGAATGTCCGCGCAAGTTGCCCGCCGCCAGTGTGGCCGCAGCCGGGCCTGCCCCCGGAGACAGGTTTGGGACAATAGTATACAGACGTGGCGCTCTTGCAAAGAGAGTTAGCGATTCCACCCGGAAAAGACGCCGCCCGCGCCGACCCCGGGAAATGCAAGGGGCCGTTCCCGCCAGCAGCGGAAACGGCCCCCGATTGTCACTGAGCGTCGGGACGCATGCCTACTTCAGGTTTTCGGCCAGCAGTTCGGCGATATGGCCGACCTTCATGCGGCTGCCGCGCTTTTCCGCGCCGCCGCGGATCTGCATGATGCAGCCGGGGCAGTCGGCCACCATGCGGGTGGCGCCGGTGGCTTCGGCGTTGTTCAGCTTCTTGTCCAGCAGTTCCTTGGACAGTTCCAAAGCCGCAGCACACCGCTTCTTCCTGGGCCTGGCAGTATTCCGAGCCGGAGGAGGCGATGAGCGCGCGGGGCTGTTCCACCACGCCGAGACCACGGCACAGGTGGCACGAGGCGTGGTAGGCCACCTTCTCGCCCTTGCCCTTGAAGTCGTCGGCGGTCATGCCCAGCACGTCGTGGACGAAGGAGCTGAAGTCGATGACCTTGGAGGCGAACAGCTTCACCTTGCCGGTCATGTCCGGCTGCCCCGCGAGAATCTTGGGGTAGCCTTCCTTCAGGTGCGAGGCGCACGAGGCGCACAGGGTGAGGATGTAGTCGTACCTGGCCGCGTCGAACGCCATGACGTTCTGGCGCGCCACGTCGATGGTGGCCTGGCGTTCGGCCATCATCTGCACGGGCAGGCCGCAGCAGCTCTGGTCCATGGGGAACTCCATGTCCACCCCGCGCGAGGCCAGCACCTTGACGGCGGCCTTCATCTGCTCGGGGTAGACGAAGTCCTGCACGCAGCCCGAGAACAGGCCCACGCGCAGCTTGGCGTCGGCCACGCGGGGACGGATGGTTTCCCAGTCGTCGCGGAAGGCCCTGTCCGCGATGGCGGGCAGGGCGCGGAACCCGTGTTCCTTCATGAATATCTGCGGCAGGTGGCGCAGGTACGGGGTGCCGCCGGTGACCGGCTTCTGGGCGTACTTGCCGAAGCGCAGCAGGGTGTGGAAGAGCTTGCGGTTCTTCATCACCTTGCCGAGCAGGGTGGCTTCCACGGGCGCGCCGTCTTCCTCGCTGATGCGGGCGCGGATTTCCTTGATCAGGCGGGGCAGGTCGATGCCGCCCGCGCAGATGCTCTTGCAGGCTTCGCAGTTGATGCAGTTCTGCACCAGGTTGCGGGCCTTGTCCTTGCCGTGGAAGAAGTAGGTGAGGATGAGGCCGATGGCCCCGATGTAGATGTGGCCCATCTTGTGGCCGCCCACCAGGCGGTACACCGGGCACACGTTGGCGCACGCGCCGCAGCGCACGCAGCGCATCACCTGCGAGAACAGCGGGTCCTGGGCCAGGGCGCGGCGGCCGTTGTCCAGGAACACGATGTGCATTTCCTTCTTCTCGTCGGCAGCGGCCTTGCACTCGTTGGCCCCGGTGATCCAGGTGACGTACGAGGTGATGATCTGGCCGGTGGCGTTGCGGGGCAGCACCCGCAGCGTCTTCAGCGCGTCGTTCAGGCTGGGGGTCAGCTTGTCCAGGCCGCACAGGGCCACGTGCACGCGGGGCAGGGTGGTGACCAGGCGGCCGTTGCCCTCGTTGGTGACCAGGCCGATGGTGCCCGATTCGGCGATGGCGAAGTTGGCGCCCGAGATGCCCATGTCGGCGGTGGCGAAGTGCTGGCGCAGTTCACGCCGGGCCACCTTGACCAGGCGCTGGATGTCCACTTCCTGCTTCTGCTTGGTCACCTCGGAGAAGAGGTCGGCCACCTGGTAGCGGGAAAGGTGGATGGCGGGCATGACCATGTGGGTCGGCCCTTCATGGCGCAGCTGGATGATCCACTCGCCAAGGTCGGTCTCGATGACTTCGAGGCCGTCTTCCTCCAGGCGATGGTTGAGCAGCGTTTCTTCCGCCGTCATGGACTTGGACTTGACGATCTTCTTGCAGTTCGCGTTCTTGGCGATGCGGGCGATGATCTCGTTGGCCTCGTCGGCGTCCTTGGCCATGTGCACCTTGACGCCGCGCTTCTCGGCCTCTGCCTTGAACTGGGCGAACAGCCCGTCCATGTTGCGGGCGGCGGCGTCCTTGGCGTCGGCCACTTCGGCGATCAGGGCCTTTTCGTCCAGCCCGCGGAAGGCGTTGGCGCGGCCCACGGGGTAGGCCGTGGCGAACTTGTCCATGGCCTCGCGCAAGAACTCGTTGTCCAGGGATTCGCGCAGTTCCTTGCGGTATTCTTTCAGGGTCTTGGCGGTCTGCATCGACTTAGTCCTCCAGCATCAGGATGTGCAGTTCCAGCGGCCCGTGCACGCCGATGGCCAGCACGCGCTCGATGTCGGCGGTGCGGCTGGCCCCGGTGATGAACGCGGTGTAGCGCGGCGTGCCGGTGTTGATCAGCGCGTTGACCTCCCGCTCGGCGTCGAAGGCCGTGGCCCTGATGCGCGATTTGGGCAGGATGGCCATGTGGATTTCGCTGATCATGGAGGACAGGCGCAGTTCCTCGCTGGTGGAGTCGATGACGCAGGTGCCGGTTTCGGCGATGCCCATGTCGGCATGGGCCACGCCGATGTCGATGCCCGCGAGATGGCCGCGCAGGCCGTCGCGGATGCACTTCACGCCGCGCTTGGCGCACAGGGCCGAGAACGTGGCGTATTCCTTGTCGGAAAGGTTGGGCGCGGCCACGACCTTTTCCTGCTTGGTTTCGCACAGGGCTTCGGCCTTGTCCGAAAGTTTCTCCTCGCAGCCGGAAACCAGCAGCTGGCAGGCTTCCTTCTTGTCACAGACGTCGAGGACGTAGGCGAAGGCCTCTTTCAGGTCCTTCAGTTCCACCACGGTGGCGGCGACCGCCTCGGCCTTCTCACGCATGAGCCGGGCAAGGTCATTGGTAGCACTCATCAGTACTCTCCCTTTTACTGAATGCCGAGTTGCGCCGTCAGCCGCGCGAGGTCCAGGGCATGCGCCACGAGGTCGGCCCCGCGGCGTATCTTGACCAGTTCGCGCAGCTTCTGGCTGTTCAGGATCTCTTCCATCTTCCGGGCCACGGCGTAGGTGTCCTCGCGGACCACGATCACCGGGACCCCCAGCGCCTCTGACCTGGCGCGTATGATCTCATCGGGGGGGATGTTTCCGGTCAGGACCAGGCAAGGGCACTGCCCCTCCAGCGCGACGAGTTGCAGGTCCGTCCGGTCTCCTCCCACGATGGTTGCGCAGTTGGCGTGCCGCCGGAAGTGGGCCATGAAGTTCTCCACCTGCATGGTGCCGATGAGGAACCCGTCCACGATGCGGCCGGCCCGCGCCGTGCCCGAGACCATGCGCCCGCCCAGGCGGTGCGCCAGCTCCGACACCTTGATGGCGTTGAGGAGCGGGTCGCCGGGCACGATGCCGAGCACGGGCACGCCCCGTTCCGCCAGGAACGGGACCAGCACGTCTTCGGCGTCGCGCAGGTAGCTTTCGGGCACGTCGTTGCACAGAACGCCCGCAAGGGCGTCTCCCAGCAGTTCCTTTGCGTACAGGACGGCGTCGTAGTCGATGCCGTGGGCATACCGTTCCACCAGCAGCACCTTGAGGTCGAGCCGCCGGACCACCGAGGGGCCGTCCACGCCGCGCGCCTTGCCGGTGGTCAGGAACGCGCCGGCGCCGCCCACCAGCATGGTGTCGTGCCCGCGCGACAGCGCCCCGTAGGCCGAGGCCACGCGCTCCAGCGCGTTGCCCCCCGACAGGGCGGCGGCCCGGATGTTGCCGGGCATGATCACGGGGGTGAGCGCCTCGGGCGGGGCGGAAAGGCCCAGCACTTCCTGCACCAGAAGCGCGTCCTCGTCGCCGGTCTGTTCGTCCACGGTCCGGGGCAACGTTCCCAGGGGCTTCATGAAGCCCACGTTGCGTCCGGCCTGCCGCAGCGCCAAACCAAGCGCCATGCAGACAAGGTTCTTGCCTGCCCGGGGCGCCGTCGATCCGATGTAGATGCCCACCATGTCCGTGTGTCCGGTGTGTACGTAAGGCCGTGGGGTGTTCCGGGCCGCGGCCGCGAACGGCGTGCGTCCCGGAGAGTCCCCGCCGCGCCGTCCGTGCGGACGGCGCGGCAGGGCGCGGTGTCTGCCGTCCGGGCCTAGCCCTTGCCGTTCAGCACGGCAACCGTGGTCTGGGCGATTTCCAGTTCCTCGTTGGTGGGCACCACCAGCACGGGCACGCGCTGGCCGGGCTTGCCGATGTGGCGCGCCTCGCCCGAGCGCTTGGCGTTGACCGCCTCGTCGATGTCGATGCCCAGGATGTCCATGTCCTTGCACACCGCGGCGCGCAGCAGGTCGTCGTTCTCGCCGATGCCGGCGGTGAACACCACGGCGTCCAGGCGGCCCACCACGGCGGCGAAGGCGCCGATGTACTTGCGGATGCGGTAGACGAACATCTCGAAGGCCAGTTCCGCCATCTCGTCGCCCTTTTCACGGGCGGCGTGGATGTCGCGCATGTCGTTCATGCCGCAGATGCCCTTCAGGCCGCTCTGCTTGTTCATCACGGTGTCGATTTCGGCGCCGGACCAGCCCTTCTTTTCCATCAGGAAGGGGACCAGCGCGGGGTCGATGTCGCCGCAGCGGGTGCCCATCATCAGACCTTCCAGCGGGGTGATGCCCATGGTGGTGTCCACGCACTTGCCGTTCTTCACGGCGGCCATGGAGCACCCGTTGCCGAGGTGGCAGGTGATGATGTTCAGCTCGTCCAGCGGCTTGTTCAGGAACTGCGCCGTCTTCTTGGTGATGTAGCGGTGCGAGGTGCCGTGGAAGCCGTAGCGGCGGATGCGTAGCGTCTTGTACAGGTCGTAGGGCAGCGGGTAGAGATACGCCTTCTTGGGCATGGTCTGGTGGAACTCGGTGTCGAACACGCCCACGGACGGCGCATGGGGAAAGAGTTCCTCGGCCACTTCGATGCCCGAGAGGTTGGCCGGGTTGTGCAGCGGGCCCAGCGGAATGTAGTCGCGGATGATGCCCTTGGCCCATTCGTCGATCCTGACGGACTGCTTGATCTCCTCGCCGCCGAGCAGCACGCGGTGACCCACGGCGTAGATTTCTTCCTTGTCGGCGATGACGCCCTTCTCGGCATCGGTGATCAGGTCCACGACCTTGGTCATGCCTACGACATGATCGGGGAACACCTGCTCGATGACGATCTTGTCCTCGGCGTCCGTGTCGGGCTTGATCTTGTGGGTCAGTTTGCCCATGCCTTCGCCGATGCGCTCGACAAGACCGGAGCACAGGGGCTTCTCGGTGGTCATGTCGATGAGCTGGTACTTGATGGACGAGCTGCCGGAGTTGATGACGAGTACATTCATGCGGGTCGTTTCCTTTCGGGGTGTGGCCCCCCGGGCCGCGTGGGCGGCCCGGAGGGGCGGGTGCCGGGGGGAGTGTGGGCAAGACCCCCCGGCCGGGGTTGAGCGTGACTGGGGCTGTTTCCAAATTGTCCTTTCGCCCGTTGGCGTCGTCAAACTTCGCCTGCCATATCGGTCGAATACGATAAGAGTATACTCCCTCATGGCAGGCTCGTTTTCCTTGCCAACGAACGAAAACCCTAATTTGGAAACAGCCCCTGGTAGATAGGGGCGCTCAGGGGCTGTTTCCAATGGGAGACAGCCCCTGAATCAGACTAGATCAGGCCCTTCTCGGCCTGGGCCTGAATGGCGGTGATGGCCACGGTGTTCACGATGTCGGGCACCGTGCAGCCGCGCGACAGGTCGTTGACGGGCTTGTTCAGGCCCTGCAGCACCGGGCCGATGGCCACGGCCCCGGCGGCGCGCTGCACGGCCTTGTAGGTGTTGTTGCCGGTGTTCAGGTCCGGGAAGATGAACACCGTGGCCTGGCCCGCCACCTGGCTGCCGGGCAGCTTGGTGCGCGCCACGTCCATGTCGATGGCGGCGTCGTACTGCAACGGGCCTTCCAGCAGCAGTTCCGGGGCGCGTTCCTTGGCGATGCGGGTGGCCTCGATGACCTTTTCCACGTCCGCGCCCTTGCCGGACGAGCCGGTGGAGTACGACAGCATGGCCACGCGCGGCTCGATGCCGAAGATGCGCGCGGTGTGGGCCGAGTTGATGGCGATTTCGGCCAGCTGTTCCGCCGTGGGGTTGGGGTTCACCGCGCAGTCGCCGAAGGCCAGCACGCGGTCCTTCAGGCACATCAGGAACACGCTGGACACGATGGAGAAGCCGGGCTTGGTCTTGATGAACTCGAACGCCGGGCGGATGGTGTGCGCCGTGGTGTTGATGGAGCCGGAGACCATGCCCTCGGCGTCGCCCTTGTGCACCATCATGGTGCCGAAGTATGTGACGTCGTTCATGGTGTCGCGGGCGCGTTCGATGCTGACGCCCTTGTGCTTGCGCAGTTCGAAGTAGGCCTGGGCGTATTCCTCGAACTTGGGCGACAGGTTGGGCTGGATGATCTGCACGCCGTCCAGGTCGATGCCCAGTTCGCTGACCTTGGCGCCCACCTTGTCGGCGTCGCCCAGCAGGATGATGTCGGCCACCTCGCGCCGGGCCAGGATGTCGGCGGCGCGCAGGATGCGCTCCTCCACCCCTTCGGGCAGCACGATGCGCATGCGGTTCTGCTTGGCGCGCTCGATGAGGTTGAACTCGAACATCATGGGGGTGATGCGGGAGGACTTGCGGTTGATCAGGCGGCGGCCCAGTTCCTGGCTGTCCACGCAGCGCTCGAACAGGCCGAGGGCGGTGTTGATCTTGCGGTCGTTGTCCGGCTCGATCTTGCCGTACAGCTCGTTCAGGGTCTGGATGGTCTTGTAGGTGTGGTCCTTCACCGACAGGATGGGAATGGGCACCCCGGTCCAGCCTTCGATGAGGCGGTGCACGTTGGGCGCGGGCTGGATGCCGCCGGTCAGCAGCATGCCGGAAATGTCGGGGTAGGCGCCGGAAAGGCGGGTGGCGAGGCCGGTGAGGATGATGTCCGAACGGTCGCCGGGGGTGATCACGAGGCAGCCGGGGGTGACGTAGTCGAGGAAGTTGCCGATCTGCATGGCGGCGATGACGTAGTCGTCCACCAGGGTGTCCATGCGGCCGTGACCGTACAGCACCTGGGCGTTCAGCCACTTCTTCACGTCGCCCATGGTGGGCTTGCCCAGGGTGGGTTCCTCGGGCACCACGTACACGGCCAGGGGGTTGGAGCAGTTGGCCTTGCACTCCAGGCTGTTGATGACCTCGGCCCGCTCGGCGTCGGTGACCGAGGCGCGGTTGATCACGGCGGCCACGATGTCCAGCCCCTTCTCGTCCAGCAGGTCGATGGTCAGCTGGGTGGAGGCGATGATTTCGTTGGCGGTCTTCTGCTGGCCGTTGGCCACCACCATCACCGGACAGCCGAGGTTGGCGGCGATGTCGGCGTTCAGGTCGAACTCGAAGGCGGCGTCCTTGCCCAGAAAGTCGGTGCCCTCGCAGAGCACGAAGTCGTAGCTGTCTTCCAGCTGCTTGTACTTCTTCAGGATGTTTTCAAGCAGCGTGGCGTGCTGACCGTTGTTGATCAGTTCCCGGGCGTCCTGCAGCGAGTAGGCGTAGGTGTGGGCCACGGGCACGTCGAGGTTGAAGTGGGTCAGGATGAGGTTGGTGTCGTGGTCCACCGCTTCCGTCACCGGCCGGTTGATGATGGGGCGGAAGAAGGCGACCTTGCGGATGTCGCGCAGCAATAGCTGCATCATGCCGAGCACCACGGCGGACTTGCCGCTCTTCGATTCCGTCGCGGTGATGTACAGATTGTTGGCCATGCATATCTCCTTGCGTGCCCCGCACCCGGCTGGGGTGCGGCGCTGGCGGGCGCGGTTAGGGGCTGTTTCTAAACTGTCTTTTCGCCCGTTGGCTTCGTCAAACGTCGCCTGTCATTTCGGTCAAATACGATAAGAGTACGCGCTGCGGTCCTCATCCGTAAGGCTCGCAAGCTCGCCAACGGCTGAGGCACTCCCTCATGACAGGCTTGTTTTCCTTGCCAACGAACGAAAATCCTAATTTGGAAACAGTCCCTGGGCGTCCGTGGATCATACGGCGGCACGGCCGCCGGTGGTTCCGGGCCTGGCCCGGTGAGCCAAACGGCCCGCGGAACCATCCGCGGGGCCGGAATCCCCTGACGGGAGGCCGCCGTTCGGCCCCCCGCCGGGGAATGATACCAGAGCGCGGCGCGGCGTGCGCGCCCGTAAGCAACCATAATAATCCGGAGCACGGCCAGGCCGCGCCCGCTCGTCATGCTATCTGACCCGCGGCGCGGCGTGCGCGCCCGATCATCAAGTCTATAATCCGGGGCGCGGCCAGGCCGCGCCCCGGATGTTCGTTCTACCGCAGCGAATCCGCGTACAGTTCGATGGAGTGCTTCACCGCCACCTTGGCCCCATGCTGCGAGAGCATGTCGGTCATCTGCAGCATGCAGGCGGGACAGCCGGTGGACACCACCTGGGCGCCGGTGGCCAGGATGTTGTCGCGCTTGCGCTCGCCGATCTGCCTGGACAGGTCGTAGTGGGACAGGTTGAAGCTGCCGCCCGAACCGCAGCAGCGGTCGCTTTCGGCCATCTCCACCAGTTCGTACTTGGGGTTCATGTTGATCAGCGCGCGCGGCTGGGCCGTGACGCCGAGCGACTTCTTCATGTGGCAGGAATCGTGGAAGGTCACCTTCACGCCGCCCTTGGCCGGGGCCTCGGGCGCAACGCCCAGCACGTCCACCACGAACTGGTTCACGTCCATGACCTTGTCGTGCAGGGTGCGGATCTGGTCGCGCATGGCGGCCGGGTAGTCCTCCATGAGCTTGGGCCAGATTTCCTTGATGGTGGCGGTGCAGGTGGCGCACGGGGTCACCAGGTAGTCGAAGCTGCCCTTGGCGAACAGGTCCAGGTTGATCCTGACCAGCTTGTCGTAGGCCACGCGGTCGCCCGACGAGATGGCGGGGATGCCGCAGCAGGCCTGGCCCTCGGGCATGTACACGCCCACGCCGTGGTGCTCGAACACCTTCAGGCAGGCTTCGGCCACGCTGACGAACATCTTGTCGCCGAGGCAGCCGGGGAAGAAGGCGACGCGCTTGCCGCTCTTGCCCGCCGGGGTGTCCAGCGCCTTGACCTTGCTGTGCAGCGATTCCTTGGCCAGCCCCACGAAGTGGCGGTCGCCGATGACGGGCGAAAGCACCTTGGAGCAGGAGGAGCCGAGCAACTCGTCCACCTTGGTGGTGAAGATGCCCTGGAACTTGGACCCCAGGTCCAGCAGGGCGTTGAACAGGGCGGGCTTGGTCAGCATGCCGCGCAGGATGGCCTTCTTGACCGGCGAGAGCCCCATGTAGGTGTTCACGATGACGCGGGCGCGCAGGAAGATGTCCATGACCTTGACGCCCGACGGGCAGTTGGCCCCGCACGAGCCGCACAGCAGACACTTGTTCAGCTTTTCCTGAACGCCCGCCGCGTCGTGGATCATTTCCTTGGCCAGGTTTTCGAGCAGCGCGATCTTGCCGCGCGTCACGTCCGCCTCTTTCATGGTCTCGGCAAACACGGGGCAGACGGCCTGGCACATGCCGCACTTCATGCAGCCGACCATCTGGTCGTCCAGCTCCTGAAGCAGCTTGGCGAGTTTGGTAAGGTCTGCCATGGCGTTAGGCTCCGATGATCTTGCCGGGATTCAGGATGTACTTGGGGTCGATGGCGCGCTTCATGTTGCGCGAGAACTCGATGGTGGCCTTGGAGGTTTCCTTTTCCATCCACTTGGACTTGGCCATGCCGATGCCGTGCTCGCCCGACAGGGTGCCCTGGAGCGAAAGGGCCACGTCGAAGATTTCGTCCACGGCGTGTTCCACGCGCTCGAACTCGTGCTTGTCGCGGCGGTCGCACAGGATGGTGGGGTGCAGGTTGCCGTCGCCCGCGTGGCCGAAGGTGCCGATGGAGATGTTGTACTTGGCCGCGATGTCGTTGATGGCCTTGACCATGGCGGGAATCTTGGAGCGCGGCACGGTGGCGTCTTCCAGCACGGTGGTGGGCTTGGCGCGGGCAAGGGCGGGCAGCGCGTTGCGGCGGGCTTCCCACAGCTTGAACTTCTCGGCGGCGTCCTTGGCCACCTTGATTTCGGTGGCGCCCACCTTGTTCAGCACCTTTTCCACCTTCTCGGCGTCGTCGGCCACCTGGCCGGGGTGGCCGTCCACCTCGATGAGCAGGATGGCCTGGGCGTCGCGCGGCAGGCCGGCCTTGGTGAAGTCGTCCACGTAGCGGATGGTGGCCTGGTCCATGAATTCAAGGGTGCAGGGCACCACATGCGCGGCGATGATGCCCGCAACGGCCTCGGACGCCTTGTTCACGTCGTCGAACACGGCCATCATGGCCTTGGACGCCTGCGGCGGCGGCACCAGCTTGAGCACGATGTTGCTGAACACGCCAAGGGTGCCTTCGGACGCCACCATCAGCCCGGCCAGGTTGTAGCCGGTGACGCACTTGACGGTGCGCGAGCCGGTCTTCACCAGGCCGCCGTTGACGTCGAAAAATTCGATCCCCATCACGTAGTCCTTGGTCACGCCGTACTTCAGGCCGCGCAGGCCACCGGCGTTCTCGGCCACGTTGCCGCCCAGGGTGGAGACGGCCTGCGAGCCCGGATCGGGCGGGTAGAACAGGCCGCGCTTGGCCACTTCGGCGGCGAACTTGGCGGTGACCACGCCGGGCTCGACCACGGCGTACAGGTCTTCCTCGTTGATCTCGATGATGCGGTTCAGGCTGTTGGTCAGGATGACGATGCCTTCGCGCGGGTCGGGGATGGTGCCGCCCGAAAGGTTGGTGCCCGCGCCGCGAACGGTGATGGGGTTGCCGTTCTCGTTGCACAGGCGGACGACCTTGCCGAGCTGCTCGGTGGAGGTGGGCCGCACCACCAGGGAGGGCACCACGGCGTCGAGCACGGCGGAATCGTAGGAGTACGACTGGCGGTCGGCCTCGCTGGTGAACACGTTGTCCTTGCCGACGACGGCTTCGAATTCCTTGATCAGGGCTGCACTGGGCATGCGGATGGTCCTCCGGGTCAAGCGTTGCTCCGCCTCCGTCACCGGGAAAGGGCGAGGCGGCGGAAACCTTCATGGAGCGGATGACCCCGCTCCCGTCCTGGCTGTATGTTCAGCCACTCCTCTGTTGAAAAGGGGGGCGGAGCGATGCCCCGCCCCCCTTGCACCTCGAAACTAGAACAGGTTGGAGTAGGGCCCGAAGGCGAGCACGCTGGCCACGATGCCCACGACGATGCCGTACAGGGCGAAGGGCCAGAAGGTGCGCTTCAGGATCATCCCCTCGCGGCCGATCAGGCCGGTAACGGCGCAGACGGCGACGATGTTGTGGATGCACACCA
This sequence comes from Desulfovibrio sp., assembly GCA_022837365.1. Taxonomy (GTDB): domain Bacteria; phylum Desulfobacterota; class Desulfovibrionia; order Desulfovibrionales; family Desulfovibrionaceae; genus Cupidesulfovibrio. Next base: position 14,989 of record JALHHV010000003.1, read on the forward strand.
TGTTGCCCATGGCGCCGCCGGCCACCTGGGCCGCCACGATGATCTGGCGGGGCATGTGCAGCTGCTGCGCCACGCCCCACTGGAATTCGGCGAACAGAAGGTCCGAAACGGTGTTCGAACCGGTGATGAACGCGCCAAGGCCGCCCACGTACGAGGCGAGCATGGGCCAGGCGTTACCCGCGAAGGCGGCGACCGTCTTGGCCATGGCCAGCGGCATGGAGGGGTAGTTGTTGGGGTTCAGGGCCGCGTCGGCCACGCCGGAACCGCGGAAGATGGACACCAGGGCCACCGCGAAGACCAGCGCGATGGTGGGGGCCTTCATCTTGGCGATGGACTCGGTCCAAGCCTGCTTGGCGGCGGTGCCGCTCATGCCGTGCAGCGCGATGGTCAGCAGGGCCACCAGGGTGAAGGGAATGGTGCCGGGCAGGTACAGGTAGTCGATGGAGCCGGAAACGCCCTTGTAGCCGAGAATGTCGTTGAACGGGATCTTCTGGGCGGCCATCCAGCCCTTCAGGCCCAGTTCGGGGATGCGGGTGATGACGAGGATGATGCCGATGAGGACGTAGGGCAGCCAGGCCATGAACTGGCTCATGTGCGGCTTGAACTCGGTGTTGGTGCTGGTGGCGATGGAGCCGGTCCAGTCGGCTTCCCAGGTGGACTGGGGGCCGAAGTCCCAGGTGTCCTTGGGCACGCAGAAGCCCTTCTTGGCGCCGGCCACGATGATGCCGAGGCCCACCAGGCCGCCGATCAGCGACGGGAATTCGGGGCCCACCAGCCAGGCGAAGGTCAGGTAGGGCACGATGAAGGCCACGGCCGCGAACACGCAGAACTGCCAGGCGGCAAAGCCTTCGGCCCACGACTTCTTCTGGCCGTAGAAGCGGGTGAGGAAGCCCAGCATGAAGATGGGCAGGATGAAGATCATGGGGCCGTGCATCAGGGTGACCCACTGGCCGATGATCTTGGCGAAGCTGCCGAAGTCGGTGAAGTTCACGGCCGCGCCGCTGGCCACGGCTTCCGCGGTCAGCGGGGCAAGGAACTTCAGGCCGATGAGGATGGGCGTGCCCACCGCGCCGAACGACACGCAGAACGAGTTGAACACAAGGCAGACGACGGCGGCGGCCAGCGGCGGGAAGCCGAGGGACAGCAGCAGCGGGGCGGCCAGCGCGGCGGGCGTGCCGAAGCCGGCGGCGCCTTCGATGAAGGCCGCGAACATGTAGCCGATGATGATCGCCTGAACGCGCTTGTCACGGCTGATGTTCTGCATTCCGTACTGGATGGTTTCCATCCCCCCGGAATATTTCAGGGTGTACAGGATCAGGATGGCCCCGAACACGATGATCAGCACGCCGATGGCGGTGACCACGCCCTGCAGCGACAGGGCCGCGATGTACCCCACGGGGAGGCTCCAGGCGCCGATGGCGCCGAGCACGCAGACAAGCCAGGCCAGGGGCATGGCGCGGGTGGACGGCCAGCGCATGCCGACCATGAGCACCAGGGCAACGAGGATGGGCAACAGTGCCACCAATGCAAGCAGTTCCAATGACATCAAGACGCTCCTCTTATGTTGTGCGTGACCCGCCCCCGGAGTGCACCCGCCGGGATTGGGAAAGGCATGTGAGCGCCGGAGGGGTGCACTACCCCTCCGGTGCCGGTCTGGCTGTTGGGTCTATTCGGCGGCCCGGCCGTCGTCGCAGGCGTCGCCGCCGTTGCGGCGGACGTGTTCCGGCGTCTCGGAAACCGTGCAGAACTCGCTATCGCCGTTTCCCGTGGGCACCGGTTCCCCGGCGGGGGCGGTGACGGCGGGCGCTTCGGCGATCTGCTTCAGCAGCAGGTAGCGTTCGTTGTACTCCTTCTCGATGGCCGCGCGCAGGCGCTTGGACTCTTCGGGAGCGATCTTTTCAAGGGCGGCGTAACGGGTTTCACCGGCCATGAATTCCTGCATGGTGCCGTTGGGCGCCTTGGATTCGAGCACGAACGGGTTCTTGCCTTCGGTCGCCAGTTCGGGGTTGAAGCGGTACAGGGGCCAGTAGCCGGATTCCACGGCCAGCTTGGCTTCTTCCATGGACTTGCCCATGCCCTTGCGCAGGCCCTGGTTGATGCAGGGGGCGTAGGCGATGATCAGCGAGGGGCCCTTGTAGGCTTCGGCTTCCTTGAAGGCCTTCAGCACCTGCTGCTTGTTGGCGCCCATGGAGACGCAGGCCACGTAGACGTAGCCGTAGGTCATGGCCATGCGGCCAAGGTCCTTCTTGCCGGTCTTCTTGCCCGAGGCGGCGAACTTGGCGATGGAGCCCAGCGGGGTGGCCTTGGAGGCCTGGCCGCCGGTGTTGGAGTACACTTCGGTGTCCATGACCAGGATGTTGATGTCCTCGCCGCTGGCCAGCACGTGGTCCACGCCGCCGTAGCCGATGTCGTAGGCCCAGCCGTCGCCGCCGAAGATCCACACGGACTTCTTGGTGAACTGGTCGCTCATGTGCCACAGATCGTCCAGCAGCGGATGGTCGTCTGCGCCGCCCAGCAGGCCGAGGATTTCCTCGCCGTACTTCCTGGAGCCTTCGGCGTCGTCCTTGTTGTCCAGCCAGCCCTTGAGGGCGGCCTTCAGTTCGCCGTCAAGGTCCAGGGCCAGGGCTTCGGTCACCACGTCGGCCAGCTTGGCGCGGCGCTGGTTGTAGGCCATGGCCATGCCGTAGCCGAATTCGGCGGCGTCTTCGAACAGCGAGTTGCCCCAGGCCGGGCCGTGGCCGTCCTTGTTGGTGGTGTACGGCGTGGTGGGGGCGGAAGCGCCCCAGATGGACGAGCAGCCGGTGGCGTTGGCCACCACCATGCGTTCGCCGAACATCTGGGTGAGCAGCTTGACGTAGGGGGTTTCGCCGCAGCCCGCGCACGCGCCGGAGAATTCCATCAGCGGCTGCTGGAACTGCGAGCCCTTCAGGCTGTCGCGGGCCATCAGGGTGTCCTTGATGGCGATGTTGGCGTCGGCGTAGGCGAGGTTCGCCATCTGGTCGGCCATCTGGGTCTCGATGGGCTTCATGACCAGGGCCTTGTTCTTGGCCGGGCACACGTCGGCGCACGAGCCGCAGCCCATGCAGTCCTGCGAGTAGACCTGGATGCGGTACTTGAGCCCGTTCAGTTCCTTGCCCTTGGCTTCGATGGCCACGAACGAGGCGGGCGCGCCCGCCAGTTCGTCATCGGAGGCCAGGATGGGGCGGATGGCCGCGTGCGGGCACACGAACGAGCACTGGTTGCACTGGATGCAGTTCTCGGACAGCCATTCGGGCACGGTGATGGCCACGCCGCGCTTTTCGAAGGCGGCGGTGCCCACCGGGAACAGGCCGTCGGGCTCGAAGGCCGAGACGGGCAGCTTGTCGCCCTGCTGGGCCAGGATGGGACGCACCACGTTGGTGATGAAGTCCGGCTCGGCCTTGGCTTCGGCGGCGGCGTCGGCGGCGGTGGCCCACGATTCGGGGTACTTGATCTCGGTGACGGCCTCGATGGCCTTGTCAACGGCGGCCACGTTCATGGCCACGATCTTCTCGCCCTTCTTGCCGTACGCCTTGTGGATGGAGTCCTTCAGCAGCGCCACGGCCTGCTCGAAGGGAATCACGGCGGCCAGCTTGAAGAAGGCGGTCTGCATGATCATGTTGATGCGCCCGCCAAGGCCCACTTCGGTGGCCACCTTCACGGCGTCCACGTTGTAGAACTTCAGCTTCTTGCGGGCGATGGTGCGCAGCATGGAGGCGGGCAGTTCCTTCTCCATGTCCTCCACCGTGTTCCAGTGCGAGTTCAGCACGAAGGTGCCGCCGGTCTTGATGCCTTCCAGCACGTCGTACTGATGCACGTAGGCCGACTTGTGGCAGGCGATGTAGTCGGCGCTGTTGACCAGATAGGTGGACTGGATGGGGCTGTTGCCGAAGCGCAGGTGCGACACGGTGAAGCCGCCCGACTTCTTGGAGTCGTAGGCGAAGTAGCCCTGGGCGTACATGCCGGTGTTGTCGCCGATGATCTTGATGGCCTGCTTGTTGGCGCCCACGGTGCCGTCCGCGCCAAGGCCGAAGAACTTGCACTGCACGGTGCCGGCGGGCACGGTGTCCACGCCCTCAACCACTTCCAGCGAGGTGTCGGTGACGTCGTCGACGATGCCCACGGTGAAGTGGTTCTTGGGGCCGACAACCTTCATGTTGTCGTACACGGCCTTGGCCATGGCCGGGGTGAATTCCTTGGAGCCCAGGCCGTAGCGCCCGGCCAGGAGCTTGGGCATTTCGCCGCGCTCCATGAAGGCGGTACACACGTCGAGGTACAGCGGTTCGCCCAGCGAGCCCGCTTCCTTGGTGCGGTCGAGCACGGTGATGGTGTCGGCGGTGGCGGGCAGCACCGACAGCATGTGGTCGATGGAGAACGGACGGTACAGGCGCACCTTGATCAGGCCCACGCGCTCGCCCCTGGCGTTCAGGAAGTTGACCACTTCCTCGATGGTTTCGCAGGCGGAACCCATGGCGATGACCACGCGCTCGGCTTCGGGGTGGCCCACGTAGTCGAACAGCTTGTAGGAGCGGCCGGTGAGTTCGCCCACCTTCTTCATGTAGCCGGCCACGATGCCGGGCACGGCGTTGTAGAAGGCGTTGCAGGCTTCACGCGCCTGGAAGTAGATGTCCGGGTTCTGCGCGGTGCCGCGGATGTGCGGGTGCTCGGGGTTCATGGCGTTCTGGCGGAAGGCTTCCACCTTCTCCCAGTTCACCAGCTTCTTCATGTCGTCGTAGTCGATGACTTCGATCTTCTGCAGTTCGTGCGAGGTGCGGAACCCGTCGAAGAAGTGACAGAACGGCACGCTGGACTCGATGGCGGCCAGGTGGGCCACCAGGGCCATGTCCATGGCTTCCTGCACCGAGTTGGAGTTCAGGAAGGCGAAGCCGGTCTGGCGGGCGGCCATGACGTCCTGGTGGTCGCCGAAAATGGACAGCGCGTGCGAGGCCAGAGCGCGGGCCGAAACATGGAAGACGCCGGGAAGCAGTTCACCGGCGATCTTGTACATGTTCGGGATCATCAGCAGCAGGCCCTGCGAGGCGGTGAAGGTGGAGGTCAGCGCGCCCGCGGCCAGCGAGCCGTGCACCGCACCCGCGGCGCCCGCCTCGGACTGCAACTGGCGGACGGCCACCGTCTGCCCGAACAGGTTCTTCTTGCCCTGGGCGGCCCACTCGTCCGCCGATTCACCCATGTTGGACGAAGGGGTGATGGGGTAGATGGCGGCGGTGTCGCTGAGCGCGTAGGCGACGTACGCGGCAGCGGTGTTGCCGTCCATCGTCTTCATTTTCTTGGCCATTGATTTCTCCTTGGGATTGCCAGCCTTGAAGCGGGGGTGAAAGGTCAGCCGTGCCTTGCGGCGCGGTCCTTGACATGACTCCGGAGGGGGCATGAACCCGGAAGCGGGCATGAACCCGGTATCGTGCCTCGTCATGCCGGCCCTTGTGGCGCGGTTTCGCTGCCGTTGCCGGGCCGTTGGTGTCGCGTTGCGGCGTGTGCCCGTCCGTCCGGTTTTTCCGGGCGGCGCCCCTGGTTCTCGCGGAACCCGGCGCCGGCATCCCGAAGGCGGGGAGACAGGCTTCGGCCCTTACGCAACAACAAGAAGTGTGCCAGTTCCGTTACGTCGGTACGTCGGCTGCATCCTCCTTGGATTGTTGAAGTATCGATTCATCTTATGAAACTGACGCCAGCGTGTGGTCCGAAAATCCGGACGGCCGGCGTGCGGCGCTGGGAAGTCGTGGGGCCGTGGAGTGGCGGCACTGGAGCCTAACGCCGCCGGATTGAATGGTCAAACTGTTCTGGAGGGCGAATTCCGCCCCCTGTCCGAAAAAACGGATGCAGGAGGGGGCGCGGGGGGCGCGTCCGAAAGGTAGGACACCTGCCGGTGGGCAGTACCCCCAGGTTACTCCCGTCCGGTCACAGCGACATATTATTCTTTTTCAGCAGGGCATAGAAATGCGAGCGGGACAGGCCGGAGATGTCCAGCATCTCCTGCAGGTTGCCCCGGGTCTGCCCGATGAGGATTTCAAGGTACTTGCGCTCCATGAGTCGCTTGAAGCCCTTGAGCGGCGGCAAGGGGCTGGTGAAGGCGGCGTCCGGGCCGTGGATGCCGTCGGCGGGCTTGGCCGGCGGCACCATGTCCTGTGCGCCGCCGGAACCGTCGCCGTTGCCGTCGGCGGCGGAGGCGTGGGAGGCGGATTCGCTTCCGATGCCGCCTTCGCCCGTGGCGGGGCGGGCAATGGCGGCGCGGGTGATCTTGATGCGGATGTCCTGGGGCAGGTGCAGCGCGTAGAGCACGCTTTCAAGGCCGGAAATGACGAACGAGCGCTCCAGCACGTTGTACAGCTCGCGCACGTTGCCCGGCCAGTCGTACTGGGCCAGCTGCTGGAAGAAGTCGGGCGAGAAGCCCTTGTGCGGCACCCCGTACTGCTCGCACAGCCGGTTCACGTGGTAGATGGCCAGCGGCTTGAGGTCTTCGGGGCGGCTGCGCAGGGGGGGCAGTTCCACGTGCACGGTCTTCAGGCGGAACAGCAGGTCCTTGCGGAATTCGCCGCGTTCCACCATGGCGTCGAGGTCGCGGTTGGTGGCGGAAATGAGCCGGAAATCGCTCTTGATCTCCTGGGTTCCGCCCACCGGGCGGAAGGTGCGTTCCTGCAGGAAGCGCAGGAACGAGCGCTGGATGGACAGGGGCATCTCGCCCACCTCGTCCAGGAACAGGGTGCCGCCGTCGGCCAGCTTGACCAGCCCGTCGCGGTCGGTGAGGGCGCTGGTGAAGGCCCCCTTGCGGTGCCCGAACAGGGTGGATTCCACCAGGCTTTCGGTCAGCGCGGCACAGTCCACCACCACGAAGTTGCCCGCGCGGCGGGTGCTGTTGCGGTGGATGGTGCGGGCGAACAGTTCCTTGCCGGTGCCCGTCTCGCCGGTGACCAGCACGTTGGCGTCGGACGAGGCGGCGTGCGCCACCAGGTCGAAACACTGGCGCATGGAAGGGCTGGTGCCCACCACGCCGTCCAGGTCGAGCGCCACGGCCGGGGCGTCCCCGCGGGACAGCTTTTCTTCGCGGTATTGCAGGGCCCGGTGCAGGGTCAGGGTGGTCTGCTTGATGGGCGAGGGCTTGACCAGGTAGTCCCACACGCCGCCCTGGATGGCCAGTTCCGCGCCGTCGGGGTCGCCCTCGCCGGTCAGGATGATCACCTCGGGCCGCGACGGCGAAAGCCGGATGCGCGGCAGCGCGTCCAGCCCGTTGCCGTCGGGCAGGCGCACGTCCAGGAACACCACGTCCACATCGGTGGTTTCGAGCTTGCGCAGCCCTTCCTCCAGCGTGTGGGCCGTCTCGCAGCCGTAGCGCAGCCGGGCCAGCAGGCTGGCGATGGTCTCGCAGACCTGGACGTCGTCGTCGATGACGAGGATGGTGGGCACGCTCACTCGCTCCCCAGCCGGGCGAACACGCGGCGGATGGCGTCCGCCAGGATGTTCCGGTTGTACGGCTTGTGGACCATGGCCTTGATGTTTCCGGCGACGGCCGCCCCTTCGGCCGCCACCTCGCGGCCCGAAACGAGGATTGGGCATGTCGAAGTCGGTGATCACCAGGTCGAACGAGGCCGGGTGCTCGCGCACGGCGGCCAGCGCCAGCAGCGGGTTCTTGAAGGCCCGCACCGTGTAGCCCAGGCTTTCCAGCACGCGCGGAATGGTGTGCAACTGGTCGTCGTCGTCCTCCACGAACAGGATGCGCTCGCTGCCCGTTTCCGGGGCCAGCAGGGCCGGGTCGATGAGGCAGGCGTCCTGGGCGTGCATGGGCAGGTATATCTCGAATTCGGTGCGCCGCCACGGCACGCTGGAAACGCGCACCGAGCCCCGGTGGCCCTTGATGATGCCGTGCACCACGGCGAGGCCGAGGCCGGTGCCCTCGGTCTTGCCTTTGGTGGTGAAGAACGGGTCGAAGATCTTGTCCACGATCTCCGGCGGGATGCCGGGGCCGTCGTCGGCCACGGTCAGGCGCAGGGCGCAGCCCGCCTCCATGCCCAGCTCCAGGGCGCGCTCGTCGGACAGGATTTCCTGCTCCAGGTTCACCTCCAGCACGCCGCCCGTCTCGCGCAGGGCCTGGAACGAGTTGGTGCACAGGTTCATCAGCACCTGGTGGATCTGGGTGGGGTCCGCCCTGGTGATGGACGGGCGCGGCGGAATGGCCTTGCGTATCTCGATGTTGCGGGGCAGCGAGGCCTTGATGAGCACCAGGGCTTCGTTGAGCACCTCGTTGATGTCGGTGATGACGAAGCCTTCCACCGAGGGGCGGCTGAAGGTCAGGATCTGCTTGACCAGGCGGCTGCCGCGCTGGGCGGCCTTGAGGGCGCGCATCAGGTCGTTGCAGGTCAGCGAGTCGGCCGGGATGTCGCTGATGGCCAGTTCGGTGGAGTTGATGATGGACGTCAGGATGTTGTTGAAATCGTGCGAGATGCCGCCCGCCAGGGTGCCGATGGCCTCCATCTTCTGCGACTGGAGCAGTTGCCGTTCCAGCCGGATGCGCTGGGTGACGTCCTCGGCGGTGGTCAGCAGGCCCACCACGTCGGCGCCGCCGTGGCCGTCCGGCTGCCCGGTCCTGTCGCCCGTCCTGTCGCTCAGGAGGGGCACGCGGTTGGTTTCCAGCCACACGGCCTCGCCGCCCGGCGAAGTGATGGTGATCTTGGTCTGGTAGCGCGGCTGGCCGGAACGCACCACGGCCTCGTCGTCGTGGTGCACGCGGGCGGCGTCCTCGGCCGAGGGCAGCACTTCGCCGTCGGTGCGGCCCAGCAGGGCGTCGGCGCTGTCCAGCCCCACGAAGCCCAGGAAGGACTTGTTGGCGCCCATGTACTTCAGGTCGCGGTCCTTCCAGTAGACGAACTGGGGAATGTTATCGAGCACCAGTTGCAGCATGCGCTGCGACGCGGAAAGGGCCCGCTCCGCCGCCTTGCGCTGGGTGATGTCCTCCGCGTAGCCCTCGATGTGGCGCACGTTGCCCTGCTCGTCGCGCTGGGGGCGCATGGTCAGGTGCATGGTCACCGTGTCGCCGCCGGGCCTGTCCACGCTGGACTCGAACGACACCACCGTGTCCTGTCCGCCGCCCGGTCCGCTGCCCGACCCGGCGCCCGTCATGTCCGGCGCGCCGTGCAGCCGGGCGAAGGTGCCCGCGCCCGACGCCAGCAGCAGGGCCGGAGAGGCGTACCCCGACATGCGCGCCATGGCCGGGTTGGCGTCCAGGTAGTCGCCCCCGGGGGTGACGCGGAAGATGCCCAGCGGCGAGCTTTCGAACAGCGAGCGGTACTTTTCCTCGGCGGCGCGCAGCCGGTCCTCGGCCTTCTTGCGGTCGGTGTAGTCGAAGACCACGCCCACCAGGCCCGCCACCGCCCCCCTGGAATTGCGGTAGGTGGCCTTGTGCATGATGATGGAATGGGGCGAGCCTTCCGGACCGGGCAGGGTGGTTTCGTAGCTGGCCACGCCGGGCTCGTGCATCAGGCTGGTGTCGGACACGTCGCGCAGCATGGCCACGCCTTCCGGCCCGGCCTGCCATTCGTAGCGGCCCAGCAGCGCCTCGCGGTCCACCCCGAAGAAGCGCTCGAAGGCCACGTTGCATTCGCGCACCCGGCCGTCGGCGTCCTTGCTGTAGATGGGGATGGGGATGGTGTCCATCAGCGAGCGCAGGAACGACAGCTGGTCCTTGATCTTGCCTTCCACCCGGCGCTTTTCCAGGATGTTCATGACCAGCAGCACCAGCGTCACCGACAGGATGACCATGCTGACGATGATGGTCCAGAAGACCTGCTTGTTCAGTTCGTAGAACCGGCTGGGCTCGTTGATGATGATGCTGTCCGGCGGCAGCTGCGAGGGGCCGATGAACAGCCGCTTCAGTTCGTTGTTGTCGAACATGAAGGCCTCGTCGGCCTGCTCCACGATGGGGATGGACGAGGCGCGGATGCCGCTCAGCACCTGCAAGGCCATGCGCGCGGCCATTTCGCCGTGGCGCACCCCGGAAATCAGCTTGCCGCCCACGATGCCGTGGCCCAGCAGGAAGGCCCAGTTGCTGTACAGCGGGGCGCGCGAGGCGGCGTGCACCTTTTCCAGCAGTTCTTCCGCCGAGTAGAACTGGCCGTCGATGTCGCGGTAGATGGGCACGAAATAGAAGAAGGTGTCCGGCCCCTGCTCGCGCACCCAGTCCAGCATCTGCTCCAGGCTGTAGTCGCTCCACTCCTCCACCACCAGGCGGTCCTTGAACGGGCCGAGCTGGGCCAGCACCTGGTTGCGGATGGCCGCGCCGGTGACCGAGTCGTCGCCGATGACCACCATGCGCCGCAACTGCGGGTTCAGGCGCAGGGCCAGTTCCAGGTTGTAGGCCACGTCGTAGTTTTCCAGCACGCCGGTGATCTCGCGGCCGGTGGCGCGCAGACTGGCGGGCTGCACGTCGTTGAGCCCGCAGAACACGATGGGCACGCCGGGGAACAGCTCTTCGCCGAACTGGAGCAGGAAATCCACCGCCACGTTGTCCGAGGCGATGATGATGTCGAACTTCTTGTTGCGGAACTTGTCGCGGTACAGGGCGTACAGGGTGGAGACCGTATCCTGGTAATGGAACTTCTTGGAGTCCATGTATTCCACCTGGAACACGATGCTGTACGGGCTTTCGGCCAGGGTCTGGCGGATGCCCTCCTGGATGTGGTCGGACCAGGCGTACCCGTTGTGGTACGAGTTCAGGTACAGCACGCTCTTGCGCGAGCC
>JALHHV010000279.1:0-3623 GCA_022837365.1 Desulfovibrio sp.
TCCGGCAGGCGGGCCGGGTCCAGCCTGCGCAGCACGGCGTCGGTCCGGGCTTCCGCGGCCAGGTGCAGCAGGCCGTTGTCCGGGGCCAGCATCACCTGCCCGCCCGTCTCCATGGCAACGAGATCGCGCGGCGTGCCCACGCCGGGGTCCACCACGCAGATGAAGATGGCTCCGGGAGGGAAGTGCGGATGGCTGGCGGCCAGGAAGAAGGCGGCGGTCTCCACCCGGTGGGGCGGCACGCCGTGCGAGATGTCGATGACCGGCACGGCCGGGGCCAGCCGGTGCAGCACGCCCTTGAGCTGGCCCACGTAGGGGTCGTCCAGCCCGAAGTCGGTCAGCAGGGCGAAGCAGCGGGCATGGGCGCGGGGCCTGGCCGACGCGGCGGAGGACGGGGGCGTTGCGGCAGGCGGAGAGGATGAGCCTGACGAGGCGGACGGGCGATGTGGGGTGTCCATGGGCGCTCCGTGGCTGGGGGAAGGGCGGCCCGACTGCGGGGGGCAGGGCGCGGGCACGGCACCGGAGGGCATGCCCGGCGGGCGGCATGGTTGTACCCTAGCGCGGGCGCGTGGCGACCACAAGCGGGGCGGGGCTTGCCGGGTGGCCCTTCAAACTACGGAACCCGCTTTGTGGCGGTGGCCTGTCCAAACTATGGAACCCGCCGTACGGGCGGGCGGCGGATCAGCGGTTGGCGCGGTCGAAGGTGATGTTGAACGACAGCGCGTAGAGGTGGTGGAAGAAGTCCACGTATTCCACGAACACGTCGTCCGGCACCGTGATGCGCGCGGGCGCGAAGTTGAGGATGCCCTTGATGCCCGCGTCCACCAGGTGGTTGGCGGCGCGCTGGGCGCGTTCCGGCGGCGTGGTGATGATGCCGATCTCCACGTCGAGGTCGGCCACCTTTTCCTTCAGCCGCTTGGTGCACACCACCTCGAGGCCGGAGACTTCCTCGCCGATCTTGAAGGGGTCGCAGTCGAAGGCGCCCACGATGTGGAAGCCCCGCAGCTTGAATTCCTTGTGGTTCAGCAGCGCGCGGCCAAGGTTGCCCACCCCGACGAGCACGGTGCGCCATTCGCGGTTCACCCCGAGAACGCTGGTGATGGATTCGATGAGGCTCTTGACGTAATACCCGACGCCACGTACGCCGAACTCGCCGAAGTAGGCGAGGTCCTTGCGGATTTGCGAGGCGTTGACGTTGCACGCCTTGGCCAGCGGTTCGGAGGATATGACGTCGGTCCCTTCACGCAGCAGGTTTTCCAGCACCTGCACGTACACGGCAAGGCGCTGGATGGTGGCGCGGGGAATGTGTTCGCTCTTGGGGGTTTGCATGGCTTGATTCGTCTCTCGTTTGGCGGATGTCGTACGGCGAGCTGCCATAATGCTGAAAAAGGAGGCCGTTTGCAACGGCCTCCTTCCGTACTGTCGAAACGAGGCTCGCGAACTAGCCCACGAAGGGGTTGGCGACGAGCAGGATCAGGTTGACGACGAGGGCGTAGATGGCGAGGGATTCGATGAAGGCCAGGCCCAGGATCAGGGTAACCATGATCTTGCCGCCCGCTTCGGGGTTGCGCGCGGTGCCTTCGCAGGCAGCCTTGAGGCCCATGCCCTGGCCGAGGCCGCAACCGGCGGCGGCGATGGCCATGCCGAGGGCGGCGGCGAGGCAGGTCAGGCCAAGCGCGCCGGCGTCCATCTTGCCATCGGCGGCGAAGGCAAGGGCGGCAAAGGACATCAGGGCCACGGTGTTCAGGGCGATCATCAGAAACTTGCGCATGACAAACTCCTCTTAGCGTATGGTTGTTTTGGTCGGTTGACCATTCCCTTCGAGATTAATGGGCGTGTTCGAACGCGCCCTTCAGGTAGATCATCGTCAGCATGAAGAAGATGAACGCCTGGAGAACCTTGGCGATCATGAACAGGAAGTAGACCGGGATGGTGCCCACGAGGGGGGCCATCAGGAAGAAGAGGACGAGAACGATTTCCTCGCCGCGGATGTTCCCGAACAGACGCAGCGTCAGCGAAAGCGGGCGCGCGGTGTGCGAGATGAGTTCCAGCGGCAGCATCAGCGGCGAAAGCCACCACATGGGACCCATGAAATGCTTGATGTAGCCCGGGCCCCAGCGCTTGACGCCCTGATAGTTGTAGTACAGGAACACGAAGACGGCCATGGCAGCGTTGGTATTCACGTTGGCCGTGGGCGCGTCGCAGCCGGGCACCAGGCCCAGCAGGTTCTGGAACAGGATGAACAGAAAGATGCCGCCGAGCAGCGGGAACACCTTGCGTCCATCCTCGCCGATGTTGGTCACGACGAAGTCTTCAAGACCTCCTATGACCACCTCGAAAACGTTCTGTATGCCGCCGGGCACCAGTTTCAGCCCGCCACGGACCAGAAGGCCCAGGCTGAACAGGACGGCCATGGCACACCACGTGTAGAAGACATGCTTGAACTCGACGGTCGCTCCACCGATGGTCACCTCGTCCACATGCAGCAGCGTGGACCAGAGTACCGGATGCGGCAATCCACCAGCCATTCCCTTACGCCTCCTTCACTTTTTGTCCTGCGCCCCTGGCTATTCCCCACGCGGCGATGCTGAGAACGCACGTGGACAGCCCCGCCAGCAGCGCGGAGACAGAGACCTTTAGCCATACGATCAGGCCGAAGAGGACCAGACCGGTAAGCAGCAGCCGACCGTAGAATCTGAACATGAGCCCGGCCGCCATGGCGCGCGTGTAGGGCATGAAGACGATGCCCTGCACGAACTTGGCCAAGGCGTAGAAATTGAAGGTCGATAGCGCGGCCCCCACGCCGAACCACAACCCCCAGTCCCAGAGAGGCGCGCACGCGACCCCGGCAAGCAAGGACGCCCCCGAAACCAGGATCTGGCAGCGCAGCAGCAAGCGGATTTCCGCGGCGCGGAATCCCTTGTGCCACAGCCATTCATCCGTCTTTCGGGCCAAACTTTTCAGCATCTTCCTTGTCCTGGGCCTTGAGGAGCCTCCGCGAGTCAAGCCAGACGTTCTTGAACCCGGCGACGATGCCGAGAATCAGGAACACCCCGGTGAGCCACGGCTTCGTTCCCAACCAACGATCAAGATACCAGCCCATCGCAAGGCCCACCACCGTGGCCGACACCATGTGCAGGCCGATGACCCCGGCGGTGGAAATGGCGTCGAGGTATTTCTTGTCGTTGATTTTGAACCAATCTTTGAAGAACATAGGCACCGTCCCGTGGCTGCCGCGCCCGTTCCGGAGCGGGCGGCCGCATGGGGCACTTCGTGCAAACGTTCACAAGTCGGCACGTGTCTACCACAGCCGCCGGTGGGCGTCAACGCGCGGGGACGGGGTTCGTGAAAAAATTCCCCATCGAAGTGCCGGACATGTTTGCTGATTGCCTGAACAATTCAACAGCGGAAGAACGGTGCCGAGAGGTTCGCGGGCACGCGGCCGCATCCGGAGGAATCATGCGCCACAAGGACAGGGAAGTGACCGATGCGGGTGAGATCTGGGCGGCCGTGGCGGCCAGCCCGTGGATGACCGTGGCGCTGTGCGACGGCGACGAGCCCTACGCGGTGCCGCTGTCGTTCGGGGTGGCCGACGGGGCCATCTATTTCCATTCCTCGCGCAAGGG
>JALHHV010000279.1:3633-5331 GCA_022837365.1 Desulfovibrio sp.
GTGCTGGCCTGGGGCCGGCCCGAGGAACTGCACGACCCGGCCGACGTGGCCGTGGCGGTGCGCGCCCTGCTGAGCGCGGTGCGCGACCCGGATGCCCCGGTCAACGAGGCGGCGGTTGCGAAGACGGCTTTCTTCCGGCTGGTGCCGGAACGGATGACCGGCGCGCGCTACGAGAAGCCGGCCGCGTCCGGAGGCTAGGGCGCGCCGGGCGAATCGGCGGCAGGGGCGCGTGTCCCTGCCTGACAACGAAGCCACGCGAAACCATTCGAGAAGGCTGGACTGTACGGTTGTAACGCGATACCAATGCGCAACGCTGTACCGAACGTGCCGCCGTGCCGAACCGCCGGAACCGATTCTGGGGGATGCCATGCGCCTGACCGAGCCTGCCGTTGCGTGCCGCCGCCTGCCTGCCGCCTTGCCCATCCTGCTGCCGGTCTTTCTGCTTCTGCTGCTGGCCGCCCCGGTCTTGACCACCCCGGTCTTGGCCGCCGAGGAACGCACCTACGTGGGCACCGACGCCTGCGCCCCCTGCCACGCGGACCAGCACGCCACCTTCCGCAAGTACGCCAAGAAGTCCAAGTCCGCCCACAGCGTGAAGGTCATGTCCCCCAAGCTGACCCGCGAGGAAGTGCAGGGCTGCTACGCCTGCCACACCACCGGCTACGGCAGGCCGGGCGGATTCGTCAGCTTCGAGGCCACCCCCCACCTGGCCGACGCGGGCTGCGAGGTCTGTCACGGCCCCGGCTCCGCCCACGTGGATTCCGGGGGCGACGTTGCGCTCATCGACAAGCCCACCATGGAAGGCTGCGTGGTCTGCCACAACGAGCAGCGGGTGCGCAGCTTCAATTTCAAGCCGCTGTTGCACGGGGGGGCGCACTAGCCGTCTCTTTTTGGGAACGAAAACGCCCGCCGCATGGTCACCATGCGGCGGGCGTCGCTTTTTTGGGGGATGGTGAGAGGGGGCGGAACGGTTACCGCCGTCCCCCTTTCTTCGCGGCTCTAGGCTTCCGCGCGGGTCAGCAGGGCCACGCATTCCACGTGGGGCGAATGGGGGAACAGGTCCACGGGGCGCGCCTCTTGCAGCGCATACCCGCGCCCGGCGAACAGGGCCACGTCACGGGCCAGGGTGGCCGGGTTGCACGAAACGTACACGATGCGCTCGGGCCGGTGGGCGGCCACGGCCTCCACCACGTCCTCGTGCAGGCCCGCGCGGGGCGGGTCCATCACCACGATGCGGGGGGATGCGCCCTCGCCCGGCCGTTCGCGGCGCAGGCTGGCGCGCACGTCGCCGGAGACGAAGGAACAGTTCAGGATGTTGTTGCGCGCGGCGTTGGCGCGGGCGTCGTTGACCGCCTCCGGCGTGATCTCGAAGCCGCGCACCGCCCCGGCCGTGCGGGCCAGGTGCAGGGCGATGGCCCCCACGCCGGAATACAGGTCCCACACCGTGTCGTCGGGACCGGCGGCGGCCATGCGGCGCGCCTCGTCGTACAGCAGACCGGCGGCGGCCGTGTTGGTCTGGAAGAAGGAGTCCGGCCCCAGCAGCAGGTCGTTGCCGCCCAGGTGTTCGGTCAGCACGGCCTCGCCGTCCACGGCCAGCACCCGTTCGCCGTAGGCCACCTGTTCCGGGTCCAGGCGCAGCGAATGCACCACGCCGGTCACCTCGGGAAAGCGGGCGCGCAGCGCTTCGGCCAGGCGGGA
>JALHHV010000280.1 GCA_022837365.1 Desulfovibrio sp.
CTCGACCCGCTGCGCCTGGCCAGCTTCCGCGACCACCGCACCGGCTCGGACTACACCTTTCACTACGGCGGCGACCGCGTGCCCGAGGCCGTCACCGTGTGCGGCCCGGCGCTGGACAACCTGGAAGGGGGCCTGCTGGACCTGTCCATCTTCCGCAAGGACGGGGAGGCCGCCCCGCCGCAGCGCTCCGTCACCTTCCGCATCGGGCGCGACCAGGTGGGCACGGTAAAGGCCCTGATGGACCCGGACGGCAAGGTGGTGAAGCGCATGGAATACGACAGCTTCGGCACCCCCCTGCTGGACACCTGCCCGTACTTCTTCCTGCCGCTGGGCTTCGCCGGGGGGCTGGTGGACCGGCACACCGGCCTCGTGCGCTTCGGCTTCCGAGACTACGACCCGCGCACCGGACGCTTCACTGCGCCCGACCCGCTGGGCGACACCGGCGGTGACCACGACCCCTACGACTACTGCGTGGACGACCCGGTCAGCGCCTTCGACCCGCTGGGGCTTGAAGGCGAGGGCGTCTTGAAGCGCCTGCGCCCGTGGTGGTCATACCCCTACGGAAGCAAGGAGAAGAAGGAAGGCATCGCCAAAATGCAGGAGGAGGCGGGACCCCGCGCACGCGGGTTCGGAACGGGATTTTTGACTATCGACAAGTCCCATCCTATTACTTATGCCTTTGATAAAATTGCTGAAAAACGGAAAAAAGAGAAGGACGAGCGCGCGCAATCTCAAAATAAAGAATGGGATCCGGCAAAACATCCGAGAGATTCGGAAACCGGCAAATTCGTCGACAAGTAATGCCGCGGCCACCTTCCTGTGGAAGGTGGCCGCCACTATTTTACGATTCTTTTTTCTCCATATCTATGGGCAAAGTATATACATTGAAGATAAACACATGCGAAAAATGCCGGCCACAGGTCTTTAAACTCTATGTCCGATGACCTTTTAAAATAGAATACATTCGTTAGGACACGAGGGCTCAACCCATAATAAGAATTGCTGCTTCCGTACAAATTTACGAATGCGAGAAAAAATGAATACAGCATCATGGCAGTAAGAATTTTTCTCATAACATCATTGCTTTTATATAAAAAGACAAAAAGCACAGCAGCTATCCGCAATAATTCAATAAAAACTATATAATAAACATTAACATCTTTATAAAAATCTGCAAAATACCATACGAAATGGTCAGCAACAACGATCAGCGTCACAACGACACGCTGCACAAGTATCGCCTCAAAATCAAACTTCATATGGGCTCCATCTATACACCATGGCATATTCCCTTATTTTTTAGAATCGATGCCGCGTTTATGTGCAAAATATATAACGAAGAGATACGCACAAGACGACAAGAACAGCACGACAATTTCTGGTTTTACATCCGCGCTCCTCCTGAAGTGCATAAAATCGTCATCTCCAGATGGCATTATCCTGTAATGATATCCACTATGGCTATACCCTCCAATCAAGGATATCAACAAGCAATACACCATCATTGCCGTCAAAATTCTATTCATGGACTCACGTGTCGTTGCCATCAAAGCAAATATCACCGCAAGCATGCGCATTATCTCTATGCATACAACATATGCAATGTTAACTTTATCAGAGACACCCATACCAAACCAAACAAAATGATCGACCACAACAAGCAGTATTATTGCAACACGTTGAAACATCAATGCATCGCACTTCAACCTTTCCACAATATTGCTCATCTTCCAACCTCATTGCATCGTTGACACAATATCAAACGAAAATTCCTGGCACGGCAACAACCCGGCTCCCAATGCGCTCGGCAACCCATGCGGCTACATATATAGAAATACGCAACCACTGCCAAGCTGACGCCGGGGGCTGCCCTACCTATCCGCTCCCTCCGAAACCGCTTAAAACCGCCGCTAAACCAAACCACCCCGTGCAGCATGTCAACGCAACAAGACATGAGAACCGCGCAGACCTGCACCTTTTCAGACCGAAACGCGGCAAACCCGGTAAATAGTCCGCCGTAACGCCGACGGAACTGCTGGAACGCATCCCCACAACACAGACCGGCGATCAGCCCGTCCCGACCCGCGCAGGGGCTGCCCGTGCTGCCAATATGGAAGTCGTTCCTGACATGCAATATGGCTTGGCAACTTTCGGCACCCACAGGCACGTTTCGCAGGATACAAGACCGTACCCGCCCTTTGAGTTCCGCCCGGATTTCGGATAGGGTTCCCCCGGCGTACGGCGGCAGGACGCGGCCCCGTCCAAGGGTTCGTGCGAGGGCCGTGCGGTTCCGTGCAGGCTCCGTCCGGAGCATGCTCGCCACGCCTGACCGCGCCGGACACACCGCATCTGGGGCCACACTTTCGGGGGCACGCAACGGGCACATGAACAGACATGGGCACCGCCCTTGCCGGGCCTGCCGTGCGTCCCGCCCTGCGGCGCGGCGGCGGGCCGCTGGGGTCCACCGCATCCGGCGCCGGAGCCTCCGCGCCCGGCATATCCCCGTCCACCGCATCGGGCGCATCAGCCGTATCAGCTGCACCGGGCGCACCGGGCGCATCAGCCGCATCGGGCGCATCCCTTTCCGGCCAACCCGCGTCGGACCCCAAAAATTCCCGGCCACCGCTGGACGACGATCTGGCCGTCCAGCAGACGGCCCACCCCGACGACCTGGACGTCCCCCCCGGCGTGGACGACGCCGTGCGCGACTACCTGTACAAGATGCGCCGGTTCGACCACCGCATCCCCGTGCTGCGCGCCGCCACCGACAGGCTGGGACGGCTGGAACGCACCGTGGGGCACGGCTTCTTCTACCTGCTCGGCTTCGACGAGGCGGTGCGGGTGGCGCGCAACTACCCGGCCGTGGGAACCTTCAGCCCGCAGGAACTGGCCCTCATCGACGAACTGTTCCACGCCGACGCCTCGGCCTACGGGTTCATGGGCATGAAGCCGCTGAACTCGCTGACGGCCACCATTCCCGCCCGCGAGGTGCACAAGGTGCCGGGCATGGGCAACTACGTCTACCAGGGCGAGCCGCGCGCCACGTGGGAAACCATCCGCCGCCTGCTGGGCGAAGAGGTGGTGCTGACGTCGGGCGTGCGCGGCATCATGAAGCAGTTCCACCTGTTCCTCACCAAGGCGGCCGCATACGGCGGCAACCTGTCGCTGGCCTCGCGCTCGCTGGCCCCGCCGGGGTATTCGTTCCACGGCATAGGCGACTTCGACGTGGGGCAGCGCGGCTACGGCGCGCGCAACTTCACCTCCGCCTTCACGGCCACCCCGGTGTTCCGGCGGCTGGAAGAACTGGGCTACATCACCCTGCGCTACCCGCAGGACAACATGCTGGGGGTCCGCTTCGAGCCCTGGCACATCAAGGTCGCCACCGCATGACCACGTACCGCACCGCACCGCGCCCGGCCGCATTCCGCCACGGCGTCCGCCCCTGGCTGTACTGTCTCGCCGCGCTGCTCTGCCTGCACGCCGCGCCCGCCACGGCGGCATCCCCGGCCCAGGCCGGAAGGCCGGCAATCACGCAGGCCGTGGCCTCGGCCAGCCCCGCGCCCGCCGTCGTCACCACCGCCGACCTGACCAAGGCCCCGCCGCGCCACACCGAGCTGGACTTCAACCTGTACAAGCTGGGCACCGGCAGCGGACCCACCGTGCTGGTGGTGGGCGGCATCCAGGGCGACGAGCCGGGCGGGTTCTCGGCCGCGTCGCTGCTGGTCACCCACTACGCCATCACGAACGGCTCGGTGTGGGTGGTGCCCAACCTGAACTTTCCCAGCATGATCAAGCGCTCGCGCGGGCCCAACGGCGACATGAACCGCAAGTTCGCCGCCCTGCGCAGGGACGACCCGGAATACGACACCGTCTGCCGCATCAAGGACATCATCCTCGACAAGCGGGTGGACCTGATCCTGAACCTGCACGACGGCAGCGGCTTCTACCGCCCGAAGAACGAAGGCCCCATGCGCAACCCCATGCGCTGGGGGCAGAGCGTGATCATCGACCAGGCCACCCTGCCCGGCGCGCGCCACGGCGACCTTGCCGCCATGGCCCAGAAGGCCGTGCGCGAGGCCAACGGCGGCCTGCTGAGCCCCATGCACGAATACCACCTGAAGAACACCCGCACCGCCGAAGGCGACCGCGAGATGGAAAAGACCCTGACCTACTTCGCCATCCGCCACGGCAAGCCCGCCTTCGGCATAGAGGCCAGCAAGGACTTTTCCACCGAGCAGCGCTCGTACTACCACCTGCGGGTGCTGGAATCGTTCCTGCGCCAGGCGGGCGTGGGCTTCAGGCGCGACTTCGCCCTGACCCCGCGCGGCGTGCTGGCCGCGCTGGAGAACGACGTGGCCGTGGCCTTCTTCGACCAGCGGCTGTACCTGCCGCTGGACGACGTGCGCGCCTCGCTGGGGTACATCCCGCTCAAGAAGGGCGAAAAGCTCTTGTTCACCGCCTCCAAGCCCATCCTGGCCGTGGTGGACGAGGACGACGGCTACCGCGTGTTCTACGGCAACCGGGCGCTGACCCGCATCACCCCCGAATGGCGCGAGTACACCGACGGCCCCGGCTCGCTCTCGCTGGACGTGGACGGCCGCAAGGTGGTGGTGCCCTTCGGCCGCATGGTCACCGTGCGCGACACCTTCACCGTGCACCCCGTGGACGGGCACCGCGTCAACGCCATCGGCGCGCAGGTGGCCCGGCCCGGCGCGCGCGACGACAGCGAATGCGACGTGCCCATCCGCAAGAAGGACTTCCAGAACCGCTTTTCCATCGACAAGTCGGGCAACATCTACCGGGTGGAAGTGTACCGGGGCGAAAAGTTCGCGGGCATGATCCTGGTGCGCTTCGAGGGCGGGGCCAAGCCCGGCAAGCGCGACATGCGGCCGTCGGTGGCGGGTAAGGAAAGTCTGCTCGGCTACTGACCGCGCAAGGGTCTTTTTGCTTCTGCCTTCGTCAGAACATCTTTTTTTCAGGTCGAATACAGCAAGAGTATACTCCCTTCAAAAAAGGGCGTTCTTCCTCGGCAGAAACAAAAATCCCTCTTGCGCGCCCTTGCGATTACGACAGCCCCTGTCCACACCGGACGGGGGCTGTTGTCGTTCCGGTCCCTTGCAAAAAACATTTCGGCACCTAATGAATTCTCCTTGACCGCGCACGGCGGATGCCTATACTCGCCTCATTAGGCACCTAATGAAAACACGCAAGGAGACATCCATGAACATTTCCACCACCGAAAAGCTGTTTCATCAGCTGCATTATTGCATGAACCTGCTGCACCGGGGCCACGGCCCGCACGGTCCACATGGGGGTCGCGGCGGCGCGCATCGCGGGCAGGGCCGCGTCCTGGCCCTGCTGGCCGAACAGGACGGGCAGAGCCCGCGCGACCTGGCCGCCCTGCTGCGCGTGCAGCCCCCCTCGCTCAGCGAACTGCTGGACAAGCTCTCGCGCGACGGCAGCATCGAGCGCCGCCGCCACGAGGAAGACCAGCGCATGAGCGCCGTGTTCCTGACCGACAAGGGCCGGGCCATGGTGGACGAGGTGCGCCAGGCCCGCAAGGACGCGGCGGAAGCCACCTTGGCCGGATTGTCCGCAGAGGAGCAGGAGGGCATGGGCATGGCCGGGGTCGTGGCGGCCACGGCTGCTGCGGAGGAGAGGATGCCGCGACGCACGGCCATGAAGGGCGTGGCGGGCATCATGGCCACGGTCCCCACGGGCATGGCTGCTGCCATGCGGCGCACGGCCCCGAAGGACGCGCGGACGCGGAAGAAGGGCTCGGCGGCGGCTGCGGGCATGGCCGTGGCGGACGCGGGGGGCACGGCGGACGGGGACGGCACGGGCGGCACGACGGGTTCGGCCCGCATGGCCCGCGCGGGGCGCAGGGTCCGGACGCTGCCGGACCGGACGCTGAGGCGGATGCGGAACGCGACGCATAGTCCCGGTGTGCATCCACCAATAAAGGGGCGCCCCGGCAACGGCCGGAGTGCCCCTTGGCGTTTTGGGAACAGGCCGCGCCCTGTCCGGAATGTCGCGACGGACGGCACGCGCGGCGGCCGCCCGTCCGGCGTGGCCCTACGGCGCGTCGCCGGGGAACACCACCCGCCCGGCCCGAGACAGATCGTACCCCTCGAAGCCGTCGGCCAGGGCGCGGAAGCGCGCGTCCACCAGCATGCCCAGGAACAGCTGCACCCCCCGGTCGAAGTACCGGGCGCGGGGC
>JALHHV010000281.1:0-2986 GCA_022837365.1 Desulfovibrio sp.
GGGCCGGAGCACGACGCCCACATGCGCTACGCCCTGTACTGGCGCGAACTCACCCGGCTGGTGAACAAGGGGCGGCTGCCCGTGCCCCTGCGCGGCGCGCAGGGCGCACCCCGTCAGGACCGCCACGCCGTGCTGCTCACCGCCGTCTCGCGCCTGTTCGGCGAATACGATGCCGCCCGCAAGGCGTGGGACTTCCGCGACGGGCTGCTGCGCAAGGTGCTGCGGCAAGAGCTTTCCGAACGCGCCCGCACCGCCCTGCTGCATGCCTTTGCCGCCGACCTCGGCCACGCCACCTCGGCCGACGCGCGCACCTGGCTGCGCATGCTGGCCGACGACCACGCCCGCACCGGCGACACCGCCACCTACCTGCGCGCGGTGCGCCCGCTGGTGATGCGCATTTCCCTGGCCCTGACCCACGCCTGGGCCACCCTGGACCACTTTCCCGGCCTGGCCGCCCCCGGCGCGGAACTGCTGCACCGGGCGAACCTGCCCGCCGCCGCGCGCGACCTGCACGCCTTTTTCCGCAACCGCCACGTGGCCGGTTCGCCCGACATGGAACCCGGCGCGGAACTGCTGGCGGCGCTGTGGGCGGGCTTCGGCCTGCGCCTGGCCGACGGACCGGACGGGCTCGCCGCGCTCGCGCCCGGCGACCAGCAGGACGACTAGCGCGGCAAAAGGGCCACGGCAGCCCCGGCACGCGGCCCCGGCACGCGTCACCGGACGGAACGACGTTGCCGTTCCATCCGCCGCATGCCCTTCCCCTCCGCCGCGCGAATACTTATAGTCCCGGCATTGCCCGGCGGCCCGGCGTCACCTTTCCCCCGGCCCCGCACGCCCTTCCCACTGCACGGACCGCCCAGACGACACGGATACGGGAACCCCATGCGCAAGAAGATCATCATCGGCCTCGCCGTCGCCCTGGCCGTGGCCCTGGCCGCGGCCTACCTCCTGTCGCGGCGCGAAGGCCGCACCGAAATCACCCAGACCGCCACGGTGGCCCGTGCCACCGTGCGCAAGGTGCTGGACGCCACGGGCATCATCAAGCCCGAGGTGGGCGCCATCGTGAAGACCGGCACCCGGTTCACCGGCATCATCCGCACCATGCACGTCAAGGTGGGCGACGCGGTGAAGGCCGGGCAGATCATCGCCGAAATCGACGACCGCGAGCAGCGCGCCCAGCAGGACCAGGCCGAGGCCACCCTGCGCAGGACCAGGGCGGACCTGGACAAGGTGGAAGCGTCGTACCCCCTGCAAATCCGCGAGGCCGAGGCCCAGGTGGCCGCCGCGCAGGCCGACTACGACTATGCCGCCCTGAACCTGAAGCGCCGCCGCACCCTGGTGGACCAGGACCTGGACGCCCGCAACACCCTGGACGAGGCCAAACAGCAGGCGGAAACCACCGGCAACATCCTGGCCGCGCGCAAGGCCACCCTGGACCGGCTGCAACGCGAATCCACCCTTGCCATCAAGAGCGCCCGCGAGGCCGTGCAGGAGGCGCAATCCGCCCTGGACGCCACCAACGTCCGCCTGTCCTATTCCGTGATCCGCGCCCCGCTGGACGGCGTGGTCAGCGAGGTCACGGCGCAGGGCGGCGAAACCGTGGTGGCGGGCTTCCAGGTGGCCAACCTGATCACCGTGCTGGACCCCACCCGGCTGGAAATGTGGATCTACGTGGACGAGACCGACGTGGGCCAGGTGACCCCCGGCATGTCCGTGGAATTCCGCGTGGATTCGCTGCCGGGCCGCACCTTCAGCGGCACGGTGAACCAGATCTACCCGCAGCCGGAAATCCGCGACAACATCGTGTACTACCGGGCGCTGGTGCGCCTTACCCCGCAGACCTCCACCGACCTGCGGCCGGAAATGACCACCCAGTGTCGCATCGTGGTGCAGCAGAAGGACGGCGTGCTGGCCGTGCCCAACGAAGCCCTGAAGTGGGTGGGCGGCGAACAGGTGGTGTTCGTGCAGGACGGCGGGAACATCCGCAGGGTGCGCCCGCACATCGGCCTGACAGGCGCCGAGACCAGCGAAGTGCTGGAAGGGCTGGCCGAGGGCGACGTGGTGGGCACCAGGGTGGTGCTGCCCGCTTCGCGCGGCGGTTCGCGGCCCGAGCAGGCGTCCGGCGGACAGGGCGGTCCCGGTGGCCCCGGTGGGCCGGGCGGCGGCGGTCCCGGTTCCGGGCGGCCGGGCCGGTAGGCGGGCGCTGGCGATGACCACCGCACACACCCCTCCCCCCGTTGGCGCGCCCGGCGTGGCCGGGTCGTCCACAGCGCCCGGAACGCCCGGCGCACTGGTCGAGCTTTCCGGCATCACCCGCAGTTTCCGGCAGGGCGACCTGACCGTGGACGTGCTGCGCGGCGTCAGCTTTTCCATCGCGCGCGGCGAGTTCGTGGCCATCCAGGGCGCGTCCGGTTCCGGCAAGTCCACGCTGCTGCACATCCTCGGCCTGCTGGACAGCCCCACTGCGGGCCGCTACGTGCTGGACGGGCACGACGTGTCGCACCTGGACGACGACGCCCGGTCCGAGGCGCGCAACCAGCTGACCGGCTTCGTGTTCCAGAACTTCTACCTCATCCCCTACGCCACCGCGCTGGACAACGTGCTGCTGCCCGGCCTGTACAGCCACAAGAACCTGCGCGCCCAGCGCAAGCGGGCGGAAGAACTGCTGCACCGCGTGGGCCTGGGCGACCGCATGGACTTCGTACCCGCGCGCCTGTCCGGCGGGCAGCAGCAGCGCGTGGCCCTGGCCCGCGCCCTGCTGAACGACCCCGCGCTGATCCTGGCCGACGAACCCACCGGCCAGCTTGACTCCACCACCAGCGCCGACATCCTGGACCTGTTGGCGGACATCAACCGCACCGGCAAGACCGTGGTGGTGGTGACCCACGACACGGAAACCGCCGCCCGCGCGCGGCGGCGCATCGTCATCCGCGACGGGATCATCGAAAGCGACGGCCTGCACGGCAGCGGCGCCGCCGCCGGAGCG
>JALHHV010000281.1:2997-5446 GCA_022837365.1 Desulfovibrio sp.
TGCTGCGCGAAGCCTGGCGCGCCGCCGCGCTGGGCCTTTCCGCGTTGCTGGCCTACCGGCTGCGCAGCTTCTTCGTCATCGCCGCCGTGTCGCTGGGCATCGCCTCGCTGACGGTCATCGTGGCCGCCGTGGACGGCGCGTCCCGGAAGGCCGACGAAATCGCCGACATGTTCGGGCCGGACGCGGTGCTGGTGTTCGGCGGCAACATTGTCAACCGAGCCGTGGGCGCGCGCACCCTCACCCTGACCTGGGAGGACGCGGCGCGCATCCGCCAGTCGCTGCCGGGCGCGTACATCGTGCTGCCCATGCGCTCCAGGGGCAACGTGCGCCTGAAGCACGAGGCCAACAACTACGACGTCTCGCTGGTGGCGGGCACCACCGAGAACTACGCCAAGGCCTGGAACTGGCCGCTGGTGGAAGGCCGCGACCTGACGGCCGAGGACGTGCAGCGCGGCGCGCGCGTGGCCCTGATGGGCGACAAGCCCGCCCGCGAGCTGTTCGGCGACGAAAGCCCCGTGGGCCGCACCTTCCTGATGTCCGGCGTGCCGTTCACGGTGGTGGGACTGATGCAGTACCGGGGCATGTCCGGCGGCGGCGGCAACGTGGACGACCGCGTGGTCATCCCCCTCACCACGCTGACCCAGCGCTTCAACATGGACCGCCGCTACTTCCGCGCCCTGCGCGTGAAGTTCGAGGACACGGCGGGCATGGACGCCCACGTGGAAGACCTGCGCAGCCTGCTGCGCCACCTGCACCGCCTGGCCCCGGAAGACCCCGACGACTTCACCGTGCTCACCGCGCGCGAAGTGCTGAAATTCCTGGCTGTCATCAAGGGCGGGCTGGTGCTGTTCCTGGGGGTGACGGCGGCCGCCGCCATGGTGGTGGGCGGCTTCGTGCTGGCCAACCTGTTCCTGCTCTCGGTCACCGAGCGGCGGGTGGAGATCGGGCTCAAGAAGGCTCTGGGCGCGCCGGGCCGGGCCATCCTGCTGCAATTTCTCATGGAATCCCTGGCGCTGACCCTGTGCGGGGCCGTGGGCGGCGTGGTGCTGGGCGCGCTGATGGGCCAGGCGCTGGAGCGTCTCGGGCTCATCGAGATGGTCCTGTCGGTGAAGGTGTTCCTGCTGGCCCTGGCCGCCGCCACGGCGGTGGGGCTGGTGTTCGGGCTGCGCCCGGCGCGGCAGGCCGCCGCGCTGGACCCCATCCAGGCCCTGCGCGGGGGTGAGTGATGCAGCGCCTGCGCATCGCCCTGCGTTCGCTGGCCGCGCACCGCATGCGCACGGTGCTGGCCATGCTGGGGGTCTTTCTGGGCGCGCTGGCGCTCACCGCCGTGCTGCACATCTCCAAGGCCATGGTCAAGAAGGCCGACATCGAGACGCAACGCCTTGGCCCCAACCTGTTGCAGGCCCTGTCCGGACAGGCCAGCTTCCGGCGCGAAGGGGCCACCCGCGTCACCGGCATGACCACTACCTTCAGCCTGGAGGACGCCCGCGAAATCCTGGGCACCGTGCCCCAGGTGCGCCTTGGCGTGCCCTACGCCGGGGGGTCCATGCCGGTGCGCTATGGCCGGGTGAAGACGGGCAGCCAGCTCATGGCCTCGCCCCCGGCCTACGCGCAGGTGCGGATGCTGGAAACCGAGCACGGCCGCTACTACAACGAGGAAGAGGAGGCGACGCAGGCCAAGGTCTGCGTGCTGGGCTTCGCCATCGCGCAGCGCCTGTTCGGAGACCCGGCCGAGGCCGTGGGCAAGCAGGTGTTCTTCTTTCGCGCCAACGTGCTGGTGGTGGGCGTGCTGCCGGAAAAGGGGCAGGACGTGACCGGGGCCAACCTGGACGAGATGGTCTTCACCCCGCTGTCCACGTACATGCGCCGCCTCTCCAACCAGGACTGGATCAGCGGCGTGTTCATGAACCTGCACGACCAGAAGGACGAGGAAGCCGCCAAGGCCGCCGTCACCGACATCCTGCGCCGCCGCCACCACATGGGGCCGGGCCGCAAGGACGACTTTTCGGTGATATCGGCGCAGGATTCGGCCCGCCTGCGCAACCAGGCGCTGGACCTGGTGTGGACGCTGGGGGTGCTGTCGTCGTCCATCTCGTTCGCGGTGGGCGCGCTGGGCATCCTGTCCATCATGGTCCTGCTGGTGCGCGCCCGCAGGCTGGAGATCGGCATTCGCCGGGCCGTGGGCGCCAGCCGCACGGTGATCATCCGCCAGTTCCTGGCCGAAGCCGGGGTGATGGCCGGGGTGGGCGGCGCGGCCGGGGTGCTGGCCGCCGTGGGGACCGTTACCGTGGTATATGCCGTGGGCGACTTTCCGTACCTGTACGACCCGCTGCTGATCGTGGGAGCCTGCGTGGCCTCGGTGCTGCTGGGGCTGGTGGCCGGGGCGTACCCGGCGTGGCAGGCGTCGCGGGTGGAGGTGCTGGAGGTGCTCAGGAATCCTGAGTGAGGG
>JALHHV010000282.1 GCA_022837365.1 Desulfovibrio sp.
AGGGGGCCGCCGCGAACAGTTCGCGGCGGCCCTTTTCGCATTCCTTCACCGCCGTGCCGGGGCCACATGCGGGCAGCCGACCGGCCGCAGCGACGCCTACGTCCCGGCGGTTTCCGTCACTTCCGGCGGAGCCTCGCACACCGCGTCGTCCATGGCCACGCGCGGCAGGATGAGCCGCACCGACCGTTCAAAGAACAGGTAGTCCCAGGCCCAGTTCACCAGCACGAACAGCCGGTTTCGGAAGCCGATCAGGTAGGCCAGGTGCACGAACAGCCACAGCACCCACGCCCACAGCCCGGAAAAGGCGAAGCGCCCCAGCCGCACCACCGCCGCCTGCCGCCCGATGGTGGCCATGGCCCCCTTGTCGCGGTAGCGGAAGGGCTTGGCCCTGCCGCCCTTGAGCAGGCGCAGCACGTTGGCCGCCGCGTGGCGGCCCTGCTGGGTGGCGTTGGGGGCGATCATGGGCGGGTTCTGCCCCTCGGGCAGGGAAAGGTCGCCCACCACGTGGATTTCCGGGTGCCCGTCCACCTGCAGGGTGGGCAGCACCGGCACCCGGCCGCCCCGGCCCACGGGCAGGCCCATGGCGGCGGCCACGTCGTGCCCGCGCACCCCGGCCGTCCAGGCCACGGTGCAGGTGGCGATGCGCATGCCGTCGCCCAGGCGCACGCTTGTGGGGTCCACCTCGGCCACCCCGGCCTTGGTGCGCACCTCCACCCCCATCAGGGCCAGCCGGTCGCGGGCGTAGGTGCGCAACTGCTCGGGAAAGCCGGTCAACAGGCCGTCGGCCGCCTCCAGCAGCACGATGCGCGGGGGCGTCCTGCCCGCCAGCTCAGGAAAATCGCGGGCCAGCGGGGTGCGCACCAGTTCCGCCAGCGCCCCGGCGAACTCCACCCCGGTGGGGCCGCCGCCCACCACGGTGAAGGTGAGCAGCGCGGCGCGCCGGTCCGGGTCTTCGGTCAGGCTGGCGCGCTCGAAGCAGGCCAGGATGTGGTTGCGCAGGCGCACCGCATCCTCCAGCGATTTCAGGGTATAGGCATTTTCCGCCGCGCCCGGCACACCGAAGAACGAGGTGAGGCTGCCCGGCGCCAGAATGAGATGGTCGTAGGGAAGGTCCGGCCCGTCGGTGTGCAGTACGCGCCGGGCCGCGTCCACGCCGCGCACGTCCGCCAGCGCCACGCTGACCCGTTGCTGCTTCCGGAACACTCCGCGCAGGGGGTAGGCGATCTGCTCCGGCTCTATCTCGGCCGCCGCCACCTGGTACAGCAGCGGCAGGAAGGTGTGGTAGTTGTTGCGGTCCACCAGCACCACGTCCACCCGGCCCGAACGCGCCAGACGCCGCGCCGCCCACAACCCGCCGAAGCCGCCCCCCACGATGACCACGCGGGGCCTGCCTGCGCCGCGCGCGAACCTGTCCGTATCGTTCCGGCCGATCATGTCCGCCTCCGTAATGTGCTGTCCCGGGTGTGGCCGATGGAAAATGACGGGCTGTCCTGCGGCCATGCGCAGATGTACGGGGCTGTTTCCAACTTAGGATTTTCGTTCGTTGGCAAGGAAAACGAGCCTGTCATGAGGGAGTGCGGCAGCCGTTAGGCGAGCTTGCGAGCCTTACGGATGGCGACCGCAACGCGTACCCTTATCGTATTCGACCGAGCCTTAGCCGTTAGGCGAGCGCACAGCGCGAGTCTTACGGATAAGGACAGCAAAGCCATGGCAGGCGAAGTTTGACGAAGCCAACGGGCGAAAGGACAAGTTAGAAACAGCCCCAAGGCCATTCTTCACGATATACGCACACGGCGGGCGACGGCAAGGGGCGTGGCGAAGGGACGCGCCCGACGCGAGACCGGGCGCACGCTCCGCCACGCCCCTTGCGCTGTGCGTGCGCCTTGGACTATCTGATGGGTCTTCCGCGACGGCGGGCGCACCCCGCCCCGCCGCGCGCCCAACGAAGGAGCACGTCCCTCCCATGTGTGCCGTCAAATCAGCCGACAAGTCCGGCGCGACTGGCGCCGACACGCGCGCCCCCGCCGGTGTCCCGCTCGCCTCGCCCGACGCCGTGCGCCCCGAGGTATGCGGGTTCAAGCCGTACACCCCCGGCCTGTCCATCGACGAAATCCGCGCCAGGTACGGCCTCGCCCACGTCATCAAGCTGGCCAGCAACGAAAATCCGCTGGGCACCTCGCCGGTGGTGCGGCACACCCTGCGCCACAAGGCGGACCTGGCCTTCCGCTACGCCCAGTCGGGCAACCCGCGCCTGACGGCGGCCATCGCCGCGCACCACGGCGTGCCCGTCGAACGCGTGGTGGCGGGCAACGGCTCGGACGAAATCATCGACCTCATCGTGCGGGTGCGGGCCGTGCCGGGCGTGCACAACGTGGTGGCGTTCAATCCGTGCTTCAGCATCTATGAACTGCAAACCCGCCTGGCGGGCGTGGAGTTCCGGCAGGCCCCGCTGGCGGCGGATTTTTCCTTCGACTGGGACGGCCTGCTGGCGCTGGTGGACGACGCCACCGCCGTGGTCTTCGTGACCACGCCGGACAACCCCTCGGGCTTCTGCCCGCCCGTGGCCGACCTGGAACGGCTGGCCCGCGCCCTGCCCCCCGGCTGCCTGCTGGTGGTGGACGAGGCGTACATGGACTTCTGCGGCGACGAGGCGGCCCACTCGCTGCTTGCCCGCATCGACGAATTCCCCAACCTGGCCGTGCTGCGCACCTTTTCCAAGAGTTTCGGTCTGGCCGGGCTGCGCCTTGGCTACGGCATCCTGCCCGCGCAACTGGCCGACTACCTGCGCCGGGTGCGGCTGCCGTTCAGCGTGAACATCCTGGCCGAAGAGGCGGGCATGGCCGCGCTGGCGGACGACGTGTTCCGCGCCGAAACCCTGCGCGTGACCGCCGAGGGGCGCGACGCGCTGGCGGCGGGGCTGACCGCTCTGGGCTGCCACGTGTACCCCAGCAAGGCCAACTTCCTGATGTTCCG
>JALHHV010000283.1 GCA_022837365.1 Desulfovibrio sp.
GGGTTGGCAACCGGGGTGGATTGCCTGTCTGTGCGCCTGTCCATTTGCCCTGCCGAACCCATTTGCCATCGCTGATGATTTTGATAGACAAGGACCACGGGCGGCAGACCCGCGCGGCGTCAGTACCGGACCTTTCCGCGCCGCGCCCGCCCCGCACCACCCCCAACCGGACCATGAGACATGGGGACATGGGGACATGGCGGCGCTTCCGCCCCGCGCGAGCCGCCGCACCCCGTCCGCCCGGTCCCACAGGAGCACGCCCGATGCAGCAGTTCCGGGCCGACCTGCACATCCACTCCCGCTTTTCGCGCGCCACCAGCGGTCGGCTCAACGCCCGCCATCTGGCCGCGTGGGCGCGCGTGAAGGGGCTGGACGTGCTCGGCACCGGCGACTTCACGCACCCCAAGTGGCGGGCGGAACTGGCCGAGCAGCTGGTGTTCGACGAAGCCAGCGGCCTGTACCGCCTGCGCGACCCGCGCGGGCTGGACGCCGAACTGCCGGACTACGCGGGCAAGCCGCTGGCCGGGCGCACCCTGTTCATGCTCCAGGCCGAAATCAGCAGCATCTACAAGCGCGGCGGCCAGGTGCGCAAGGTGCACAACCTTGTCTACGTGCCCGACATGGACGCCGCCGACCGCCTGTCGCGTCGCCTGGCCGAGGTGGGCAACATCGAGTCCGACGGGCGGCCCATTCTGGGGCTGGATTCGCGCAACCTGCTGGAAATGGTGCTGGAAACGCACCCGCAGGCGTTTCTGGTGCCCGCGCACATCTGGACGCCGTGGTTCGCCCTGTTCGGCTCCAAGTCGGGCTTCAACTCGGTGGCGGAATGCTTCGGCGACCTGTCGTCCGAAATCTTCGCCATGGAGACGGGCCTGTCGTCCGACCCGGAGATGAACTGGCTGTGGAGCGAACTGGACCGCTTCGCACTCATCTCCAACTCCGACGCCCACTCCGGCGACAACCTGGGGCGCGAGGCCAACCTGTTCTCCGGCGAGATCGGCTACGAAAGCATCCTGCGCAGCCTGAAGGGGCAGGGCATCGGCGGGCGGTTCCTGGGCACGCTGGAATTCTTCCCGGAGGAAGGCAAGTATCATCTCGACGGGCACCGCAAGTGCGGCGTGGTCATGGAGCCGCGCGAAACCCGCGCCCGTGGCGGCCTGTGCCCGGTGTGCGGCAAGCCGGTGACCGTGGGCGTGCTGCACCGGGTGGTGGAACTGGCCGACCGCGAGACCCCCATCCAGTCGCCGGGGCAGCAGGGCTACCTTTCGCTCATCCCGCTGCCGGAAATCCTGTCCGAACTGCTCGGGGTGGGACCCAAGAGCCGCAGGGTGGCCGAGCAGCACGCCCGGTGCGTCGCCCGGTTCGGCTCGGAGCTGAACATCCTGCAGGACGTGTCGGAGGCCGAGCTTTCCCGGTTCTGGGAACCGCTGGGCGAAGGCATAGCCCGCATGCGGCGGCGCGAGGTGTTGCGCCAGTCCGGCTACGACGGCGAGTACGGCGTGGTGCGCGTGTTCACGGACAAGGAGCGCGCCTCCATCCAGCGCCGCTCGGTGGTGGGCGGCCTGCCGTTGCTGGAAGGCATGGGCGTGCCCGCCGCCCCGCGCGCGGACGGCGACGCAGCCCCCCGCGCCACGGGCAAGGGGAAGAAGGGCAAAGGCACGAACCGCCCCTCGCTGCTGGATGCCCTGTCCGGCCCGTCAGGCCCGCCCGGCCCGCCCGTCCAGCCGGACAAGTCAGGGCAGCCCGCCAAGGCGGAGCGGCCCGGAGCCGCCGCGCCCGAACCGGACTTCGAATTTTCGCCGGAGCCTTCCGCGTCCGGCGCGGCCCCGGCCCCCAGCGCCCCCGATCTTCCGGACGGAGACGACGGACCCCCGCCGCCCGCCTTTGCCGCGCTCAGCGCGCCCCGCCCGCCCGAGGGCGCGGCCATGCGCTTCAACCCTGCCCAGCGCCGCGCCCTGACCGCCGGTCCGCAGCCGGTGCTGGTGCTGGCCGGTCCCGGCACGGGCAAGACCCGTACGCTGGTGGGCCGGGTGCTGCACTTGGCGGAGACGGGCATCGACGCCCGGCGCATCCTGGCCGTCACCTTCACCCGCCGCGCGGCGGCGGAAATGGACGAGCGCCTCGCCGCCGCCCTTGGCGAGGGCGCGCCCCTGCCGCGCACCGACACCCTGCACGCCCTGGCCTTCGAGTACTGGCACCGGGCCACGCCCACCCCGCCGGTGCTGCTTTCGGAAGAGGCGGCCCGCCGCGTGTTCGCAGAGGCCAACCCCGACGAGCCCGCCCAGCGGTTGCGCGAGGCGTGGGAAGCCATCGGGGTGTGCCGCGAGAAGATGCGTTCGTGCCTGGTGGAGCACGCCCCGCTGCTGGCCCGCTACACCGAGCAGAAGGCGGCGTGGAACCTGGCCG
The DNA here is from genome assembly GCA_022837365.1 of Desulfovibrio sp. Lineage (GTDB taxonomy): Bacteria > Desulfobacterota > Desulfovibrionia > Desulfovibrionales > Desulfovibrionaceae > Cupidesulfovibrio. The sequence continues at coordinate 2,407 of JALHHV010000283.1, forward strand.
ACTACACCGACCTGCTGGAGTTCTGGCTGGACCAGATCCAGAACAACATCTACGCCAGCCCGTGGCGGCACGTGCTGGTGGACGAAATCCAGGACCTTTCGCCGCTGCAACTGACGCTGGTGCGCGCGCTGGCTCCGCGCGGCGGGGCGGGCTTCTTCGGCATCGGCGACCCGGACCAGTCCATCTACGGGTTCCGGGGCGCGCACGGCGACGTGGCCGCCTTCCTGCGCGAGGCGTGGCCCGACCTTTCCGTGGTGGCGCTGGAGGAGAACTACCGCTCCTCGGCGCGCATCCTCGACTTCGCGGGCGGCCTGATGCAGGGCCGCTCGGCCTGCGGCCCGCTGCGCGCCGCGCGCGACCTGCCCGGCGAACTGCACCTGTTCGAGGCCCCCACGGCGGAAGGCGAGGCGGCCTGGATCGGCGAGCAGATTCGGGGGCTCATCGGGTCCACCAGCCATTCGCTGCTGGACGCGGGGCACGGCCGCTCGCGCCGGGGCACGGTGCTGGACGAAGGCGGATTCAGCCCCGGCGACATCGCCGTGCTGGTCCG
>JALHHV010000284.1 GCA_022837365.1 Desulfovibrio sp.
CAACCGCTTTTTTCGTTTTCCTCGTTTTTTCCCGAGGACCCCGTGGACCCCGTCGAAGGAATCCGGAAAGCGGCAACCTGTTGATCCGGCTGAAAGAGCGGTACCGCGTCGGACGCTGTCCGTTGCGGCGAAGGGGGTATCTATGCGCTTCGCCACCCGGCGTCAACATCTTTTTCGTCAGCCGGTTGACCGTATCCCGGAGTTTCCCCGCAACCCCGCGCCAGCCGTGGTTTTGCCCCGCCAGCCAAAATGCACTCCGCCCGAACGACGACGCCCCGGCGGGGCCGGGGCGTCGGGGAGATACGTGATGCGGCGTTCCGCTACTGGGCGGCGTGCACGGTGATCCGGTCGCCGGGCTTCAGCTGCGCGTCGCGGTCCAGGTTGTTCCAGCGTAGCAGGTCCTTGGGCGGCACGTTGAACTTGCGGGCGATGGCCCACATGGTGTCGCCTTCCTGCACCTTGTACACGATGGCCCGGCCCAGCGGCGCGGCGGCCTGCGCGGCTGCGGGCTTTGCGGACGCCCCCCTGGACGTGGACGCCACGGCCACCGGCGTTGCGGCCCGTTCCGCGTTGCCGCGCGAAGCGCTGGCCACGATGGCCTTGTTGGCGGCTTCCGCCTCTTGCCGGGCGATGGCCGTGGCCTCGGCCCCGGCGTCGGGGATGTACAGCTTCTGCCCCACCTGCAGGGCGATGCCGGAAAGGCCGTTGGCCTTTTGCAGGGTTTCCACGCTGCTGCCCTGAGCCCTGGCGATGCCGTACAGGGTGTCGCCCTGCTTGACGATGTAGGTGGCGCGGCGCTCGGCGATGTCGCGGGTGCGGGCGGAGGACGGCTTCTCCGATCTGTCCGGCCTGCCCGGTTTCGCCGCAGACGCAGCCTTGGACGACGGCGGCTCGGCCTGCGCGGTGAAGCCCGACGCATCCCCCCCGCCGGGGATCATCAGTTCCTGGCCCACTTGCAGCTTGCCGCCGGACTTGTTGACCCGCTTCAGCACCGAAACGGGCACCCCGCAGCGCTTGCCGATGCGGTCCAGCGTGTCGCCCTGACGCACCTTGTACACCCGCCAGCCCGCGTAGCTGCGCTGTTGCGGCTTGGCCAGGAACGCGTTGGCCGCATCCAGGTGCATGGCGTGCACGTAGACGGTGGTGTGGGAATCCGGCGGCGAGATGTAGCGCCGGAAGGCCGGGTTGTTGGCCGAAAAGTCGTTCCAGTTCTGGCCCATGGCCTGGGCCAGGGCCATCAGGTCGGTGCCGGGCTTCACGCGCAGCGGCTCCAGCTTCGGCGCGCAGCTGTAGTCCGGGGCCTGGAAGCCCAGCGATTCCAGGTTGCGCATGATCTTGGTGACGGCGATGAACCGGGGCACGTACTGGCGCGTCTCGTCCCTGAGCTGGGCCTTGCCGTCGAGCATGTGGTTCTTGGCGCGCAGGTCGAAGAAATCTTCGGCCCCGGTGCCCTCCAGCGCCCGCGAAATCTTGCCCTCGCCCGCGTTGTACGCGGCCAGCGCCAGATGCCAGTCGCCGAAGTCGCCGTACAGCTTCTGCAGGTAGTCGGCCGCCGCGCGGGCGGACTTGAACGGGTCGCGCCGCTCGTCCATCCACCAGTTGTACGACAGGCCGTAGCGCATGCCGGTGTGGGGCATGAACTGCCACACCCCCGCCGCGCCCGCCGGGGACACCGCGTTGGGATTGAACCCGCTCTCGACGATGGCGAGGTAGGCGACATCTTCCGGGATGCCTTGCTGCCGGAACACCTCGCGGATGTGCGGCAGGTAGTTCTGCGAGCGCTTCAGGTAGCGTTCGAAGGTGCCGCGCGCGCGGTGGGTGAAATACTTGAAGTGCAACTCGACGTCGCGCCGGGCCTCGGGGGTGAGGTCCTTGTCCAGTTCGCCGGTGGAATTGAGGGCCGCCCATTCCTGCGGGGTAAGGGGCACGCCGTCGTCGGCAGGCGGGATGGGCAGTTCCACCACCTCTTCGGGTTCGGCGGCGGGAGCGGTGGCGCTGGGCGGCACCGGGCAGACTTCCACGGGCTGGACGGGGGGGATATTCTTCTTGGGCGCGCAGCCGGCGGCCAACAACGCCACCGCCGCCAGCACGAGCACGAGCCGGGCGGCACGGCGCGCGCGCAGGGCGGAGGACAGGAGTCTGGTTCGCTGCATGGATATTCCGGATGTGTTGGGAGCGGCGGGAAGAGGGCCGCGAGAAGGAGCGTGTGTCGGGTCGTCCGCAGAACCGTCCGGCGGGTCGTCCGGCAGGTCATCCGGCAGGTGCCCTGGCGGGGCGTCCGGCGGGGCGTCTGGGCGTCGGCGGACTCCATGGGGATGCCGGAAGGCACGGGCCGGGCCATCGCCCAAGCCCCTTGCACGGAAGCACGTTCAAGGGTACCTGCGATGTGAACGGCTGCCCGACCCTACCTCATGCCGCCCATCGAACGCAACCCGTCTACCAGCGCCCGTCCGGGCGAAAGCGAAACATGCCCAAGAAGCACCCCCTTTGGGGCACCGTCGCGCGCGATGACGCGCCGCGCGATGCCCGTAACGACGATGCGCGGGACGACCGTTCCCGCTCCGAAAACCGCAACCGCAAGGATGGCCGTCCCGCGGGACGCCCCGGCGGCCCCCATTCCGGCCGCCCCGAAGGACGTGGCGACGCGCCGCGCGGCCGTGGCGGCAGGTCCGACCGGCAGGAACGTTCCGGCCGGCCCGACCGTGCGCCGCACCGCGACCGGCCCGCCGATGGACGCCGAGAAACCCGCCGGGACGTCACGCCCGACGCCCTCCAGACCCCGGAGTCCCCGTGCTCCATCCTGCCCGGCGTAAAGCCGGTGCTGGAACTGCTGGAGTCCGACCCCGGCCGGGTGGAGGCGGTGTTCATCCGCAAGGGCAAGCGCGGCCGCGAGGTGGACCGCATCGTGGAACTGTGCCGCGAGGCGCGGGTGCGCTTCACCTTTGCCGAGCCGC
>JALHHV010000285.1:0-3063 GCA_022837365.1 Desulfovibrio sp.
CCGGCGGCGGCGAGGCCCCCCTGCGGCCCGACGCGGAAATCCCGGCGCGCGGCATGCCCTCGGAGGTGGACTGCCCCCCCAAGGTGCTGGCCAAGGGACCGCTGGGGGTGGCCGCCTACCTGCGCGAAACCCCGCCCTTCGACGATCTGTTCTGGCAGTCCTCGGCCTTCCGGGCGCTGTCCCGCGCCTACGACACCCACGGCGGCTGGTCCGGGCTGATGAACTGGATCAGCCTGCAAAGCGAGCTGGAACTGGTGCGGCGCGGCAGCGAGAAGGTGCAGATCATGAGCCTGCACGCGGCCAAGGGCCTGGAATTCCGCGCGGTGTTCCTGCCCGCGCTGGAGGACGGCATCATGCCCTTCGCCGGGGCGGGCACCCTGACCGGCAAGCCCGACCCTGGTGCAGCACCAGAAGCGCAAGGAGCGCCAGCTGTCGCTGATGTAGCGCCCGCCGGTTTCTCCGGCGCGCGCTTCGGCCCAATGAAAACGGCCCGGTCATGCCGGGCCGTGGTGTTTTTCGGGGATGGGGAAGGCGCCGGGGACGGCGCGCCCTGGCGCAAGCCGTCCCGTCGTGCGGACCGTCCCGTCGCGGGAACATGCCGGTGGCGGACGGTGCTACAGCGGGCAGCACATCCGGTACACGTAGCGTTCGTACAGGCCGGACACCCTGCCCGCCGTACGGGGGCTCAGGCCCACGTCGCGCAGGCGACAGTAGACGTGCAGGGGGTTGAAACGGTGTTGCAGAAAGTGTTTCACGTGGCGCATCAAGGTCTCCTGTTCCCCGCCGCCGTGGCCTGACGGGGGAACGTCGTACGCCGTGCATGCCTCATGCCGCCGCGGCCCGTGGTCCATGGTGGCGGCCCCTTGCGAGGGGGGCGCATTTCCGGGCGGGCGGAAAACCGGCGTTCCGTGGCGCGCGGGCGGCACGTTTCTGCCGGGCCGCGCTTGCCCGGCGGGCGGAAAGCCCGTAACCGGAACGTCATGCACGTCTTGCAGGCCCTTACCGCATCGCTTCGGCTTCTGTCCAGAACCGTGGCGGCCCCGTCGTGGGTCATCGCTGGCAACATCCATGATAATTGCGCATTTCTTTCAGGAAAAGTGCACGAGGTGGGGCTGTGCCTGTTCGAGGCCGAAGCCTGCCTTGCCTACACCGACACGGACCTGCCCCCGGCGCTGGCCGGGCTGCCCCTGTCCTGGCACGCCCACCTGCCGGTGGACCTGGACTGGGGGGCCGGGCCGCACGGCGCGCCCGGCGCGGGCGCGGCGCGGGTGTGCGGCCTGCTGATGGACCGGGTGGCCTTTCTGGGCGCACGCCGCGCGGTGCTGCACCCGCCGACGCCGGAGCAGGCCCGCGCGGCGGGTTTTGCCGGTACGGACGGCCCGGCCCGGCTGCTGGGCGTGTTTCTGGAGGAATGGACCCGCCAGGGCCGCGCCCCGGCCGACCTGCTGCTGGAAAACATCGCCGGGCAGGACCTGGCGGACCTGATTCCGGCCATCGCCGACGGAAACTGCAATGTGTGTCTGGACATGGGCCATGTCCTGACCTACGGTCAGCATAGGCTGCCCGCATCCGCCGGTCTGCTGCGGCGGGTGCGCATGGTGCACGTGCACGCCCCCGGCGGCATGGACCGCCACCGTCCCCTCACCGAACTGACGGCGGAAGAAGCCGCATGGGCGGCGCGGGTGCTGCCCGCCCTGCCGCCGGACGCGGTGCTGACGGTGGAGGTGTTCGCCTGGGACGGGGTGCGGGCGTCGCTGCCGGTGCTGGACCGGCTGCTGGAGGGGCAGGACGGCATGCCGTCCTGCGCCGGCGGGCGTTCCGGAGTTCCTTCATCGCATTTCACCAGCGGGGCAGCGCGCCGCAGCGTTTCACGAGCCGGGGCCAAGAGGAGATCATGAGTTACTTCAGGAAGCTGGAGACAAAGCTCACCCATCTGCAGGAGCTGTTCGACCGCGCCGAGCGCTGGCTCATCGTGATCAACGCCGACCCCGACGCCATGGCCTCGGCCCTGGCGCTGAAGCGCATCATGATCCACCGCGTGGACGACGTGGCCATCGCCCGCGTCAACGAGATCACCCGGCCGGACAACCTGGCCATGGCCCGCTACCTGCGCATCCCCATGGTCAAGCTGACCCCCACGCTGTCCGCCCAGTTCGACCGCTTCGCGGTGGTCGATTCGCAGCCCCACCACCACCCCTCGTTCAAGGACCTGCACTTCTCGCTGGTCATCGACCACCACCCGCTTGTCGAGGAACACCCGGTGGTGGCCGACTTCAAGGAAATCCGCAACGAGTACGGGGCCACCTCCACCATCATGACCGAGTACCTGTACAACCTCGGCATCCGGCCCGGAAAGCTGCTGGCCACGGCATTGCAGTTCGGCATCAAGACCGACACCGCCAGCTTCGAGCGCGCCTTCCACGACGTGGACATGCGCGCCTACCGCTACCTGACCAAGTTCGCGGACCATGCCCTGCTGTCGCGCATCGTGCGCAGCGAATTCCGGCTGCACTGGCTGGACTACTTTTCCCGCGCGTTCATCAGCATGCACAAGTTGGGCACCGGCCAGTACGTGTACGTGGGCGAGGTGGAAAACCCGGACATCCTGGTGGTCATCGCCGACTTCTTCATGCGGGTGCACGAAATCCGCTGGGCGGCGGTGTGCGGGGTGTACCACGACACCATCGTGGTCATCCTGCGCGGCGACGGCATGGGGCGCGACCTCGGCCGCTACGCCAGCCTCCAGTTTGGCGACGTGGGCTCCGCCGGGGGGCACCGGGCCATGGCCCGGGCGGAGATTCCCCTGTCCGCCGCCGAGGGCCGCAACGTGGAATTCTTCATCTACAAGCGGCTGCTGGCCCCGCGCAAGAAGGTCCGGGCGAAGGCCGAGCCCAAGCCCGACGCCAGGGCCGAGGGCGGGCAGACGGTCAGGGCGGAGGCCGGAGCCGCCCAGAAGGCCGGGCAGAAGCCGGAACCGCAACCGGGACGGAAGGCCCCGGCCAAGGCCCTGCCTGCCGGTGCGCCCGTTGCGCCCGTCGCGCCGGTGAAGACCCCGGCGGCGGC
>JALHHV010000285.1:3119-6944 GCA_022837365.1 Desulfovibrio sp.
GGGCGGCGGCTACGCGCCGCGCCGCCTGCGGTCCGGGCGGCCCGCGTCGGCGCACAGCACGTGGGGCGTGCCCGTGGCGTCGGTGAAGCGCATGGCCAGCGTCACGCACAGGTTGCCGGAGGCCCGCGAGATGTACGGGGCGGTCAGGCATTCCTCTATGCCGCTGCGCATGGGCAGGAAATATTCCTTCAGCGAATGGTCGGCGCCGCGCCGCGCGGGCTGGTAGATGAACCGCCTGCTGGCCGAAAGCCGGTAGGGGTTGCACACCGTGTCCGACACCTGGCGGCCCGCGGCGTCGAGCACGTACAGGCATTCCAGGGCCGATTCCGCGTTCAGGTAGCGGGCCAGCATCCTGTCGAAGCCGCCGGGAAAGGCGCGGTGCAGGTCTTCGCGCAGGCGGCGCACGGCGTTGCGCAGGGTGGACACGCGGCGCTCCTCTTCCTCCACCTGGGCCAGGGTGAGCGCGGCATAGGCGCGGGCCACGTCGTGCATGGCCGTGCCGCCCGCGGCCACGGCTCCCTCTGGCGAGGGGTGCGCGAACAGGAAGCCCTGCATCACGTCGGCCCCCAGGTCCATGAGCAGCGCGGCCTCGCTTTCGTGCTCCACGCCCTCGGCCACGGTCATGGCCCCGATGCGCCGGGCCAGGCCCACCAGCGCCCGCACCACCTCCTGGCGGTGGAACGAATCGGGCAGTCCGGACACCAGCGAACGGTCCAGCTTGAGCACGTCGGGCTTCAGCGCGGCGATGCGTTCCAGGTTGGAATGTCCGGCCCCCACGTCGTCCAGGGCCACCAGGAAGCCCAGCCTGCGGTGGCGCGCGGCGAAATCCATCAGCGCGCCGGTGTCGTCCACCTGCGATTCCACGATCTCCAGCACCACGTTGTTGGGGCTGACCCCGGTGGCCTCGGCCAGCCGCTGGATGTGCCCGGAACCCACCACCCCGTGCCGCAGCACGGCGGTGTCGATGTTCACGAACAGCAGCAGTTCCGGCCTGCGGCGCACCAGCGGGGCGAAGGCGGCAAAGGCCCGCTCGCGGCACAGGCGGTCCAGTTCCAGCGCGCTGCCGCTGGCGGCGGCGGTGGAGAACATGATGGCGGGCGGCATCACCGCGCCGCCGGGCACCCGGCCCCGGCTCAGGGCTTCCATGCCCACCACGGCGTGGCGGCGCACGGAAACCAGCGGCTGGAACAGGGTGAACACGTCGGCGATGGCCACGCCCGGCACGGGGAACGGCAGGGCGGAGGGGGTGTGGTTATGCGGTTCGGCGGGCGAGGGCGAGCCTGCGCGCGCCGTGGTCGTGGCGATCATGTGGTCGTCTCGTCGGCGCGGCGGCGCGCGGGCAGAAAAAGGGCCGGACCGGGGCGGCGGGCGGGGGAAGGGTGCCCCGGTCCGGCGGAGGGTGCGGGCGGCGGGGGTTGCTGGGGTGTCGCCGCCCGTTCACGCCGTTGTCAGTTCCTTCGCCGAGGCGAGGAACCGTGCGCGGTCTTGCCGGGTTGCAGGTGGAGCGGCAGGGTGCTCCCCCCGGCGGACCGGTGCACGGAAGGAACCGAGAAGCCGGGCGCAGGGTTTGCGCCATGGGCCTCCGGCGGAAAGCCGTCACCCGTGGCGCCGGTGTGGCCTCCCCCGCGAGAGACCCCGTGCGCACGGGCAAACAATGAAGCATGGTCGTCGAAAAGGGCGTCGTCGCCGTCCGTGGGCAGGCGCAGCAGGCTGCGCAGCGAGGCGGCGGCCACGTGCATGGTGAACATCAGCCATGCGCAGACCAGGGCCGCGCAGGCGATGCGGGCCGGGTCGCCGGGCAGGGCGGCGGCAATCACGCCCAGCCCGGCCGCCAGAAGGCACGAGAGCCCCGGCGCAAGGCCGCGCGAGGTGTGGCCGGGCGTGTCGCAGGCACGTCCGGCGCCCGCGGGCGGCGCTGGCATGGCGGAGCCGTCGGCCGGTCCGGGACACGCGAAGGACGGCACGCCGACGTGGGCGCCGGCAGCCATGGCCGTGACGCGGCCCGCGCCGTGGCGGCGGGGTGCGGGGCTGGCTGGGGTATGGCGTCCTGTGGCGTGCATGGTATCGTTCCGTGTCCGGGCGGCGTTGGCCCGCATGATCTGTTGCTGTTGTCAGGCGCAGCGGGGGGGGGGGCGGTGCGGGCGGCGCCGTGCCGTCCACGCCGGGACGATAGCAAAACAGGGGCCAATGGCGGCAACCCGGCGGATTTCAAGGCGTGGCCGTGGCGCGGCAGGAACGGGAACCCGAGCGGCAGGCATCATAATTACAAATTTGAGTATATCATGAGTGATCAAAGAAACAAAAACGTAAATCAAACATAGGGCGAGGGTGTCGAAAAAGCCGGGCTTTTCCGAATATTCCGCTTGACAGGCTTCGCGGGGCGGGCGTAGGTATCCCGAAACACCTGAAAACGGATAACGCAGGGACACAACGTCACATGCTTTCCACCTCCGCCACCTTCACCACCGCTTTCCGTACCAACTATTACTTTTGGTACTTTTTTAGCTATGGAGAAGCCCGTGGCCGCATGGAGCGTGCGTAAGCATCTGACGAAGGTGTAAACACACGAAGACTCAAGGGGCCGCGGGCGAATAGCCGGCGGCCCCTTTCAGTTTTTCCGGCGGTGCGTTACGCGCGGCGCACCCCGGAGCGTGTGTTCCGAAGGCCGGGCGCGCCCACAGCCGCCCGAGACCCGAAGCCCGGCGCTGCCGCATCAGCAGTACCCGGTACGCGGGGGCAAGCCCCCGAAGCCCGTGGCAACCCGCCCGGGCCGCAAGGTAAGGACACACGACCACGGCCAGCTGCGCCGCAACCTTTCCGAAAGAACAGGGGAACATACGATGCACATCGGCAAAAGAATCAGGATGGAGCGCATCTTCAATCGAAAAACCGGGCGCGCCGTCATCGTGCCGCTGGACCACGGCGTCAGCGTGGGTCCCATCTACGGCCTCGTGGACATGCGCGAGACCGTGAATCAGGTGGCCGAAGGCGGCGCGGACGCGGTGCTCATGCACAAGGGCCTGGTGCGCTGCGGCCACCGCGAGGGCGGCCGCGACGTGGGCCTCATCGTGCATCTTTCCGCCTCCACCTCGCTTTCCCCTCGCCCCAACGCCAAGACCCTGGTCGCCACCGTGGAAGACGCCCTGAAGCACGGCGCCGACGGCGTGTCCGTGCACGTGAACCTGGGCGACGAGACCGAACGCGACATGCTGGCCGACCTCGGCCGCGTGGCCACCGTGGCCAACGACTGGGGCATGCCCCTGCTGGCCATGATGTACGCCCGCGGCCCCCGCATCAAGAACGAGTACGACCCCGAAGTGGTGGCTCACGCCGCCCGCGTGGGCGTGGAACTGGGCGCCGACGTGGTCAAGGTGGCCTACACCGGCGACATGGACAGCTTCGCCCACGTGGTGGCCTCCTGTTGCGTGCCCGTGGTCATCGCGGGCGGCCCCAAGCTGGATTCCACCCGGTCCTTCCTGCAAATGGTGCACGACGCCGTGCGCGCGGGCGCGGCCGGTCTTTCCGTGGGCCGCAACATCTTTCAGCACGAGCGCACCCCCGCCCTCGTCAAGGCCCTGCGCGGCCTGGTGCACGAGGATTGGGATGTGGAGCAGGCGATTTCCCTTGTCGGCGAATAGCTTCCCGCGGCGTATCGGCGCGCGGGCGGTGTCGGACCGCGGCTTCCGGTCGGTCACGTACCAAAGAGTACGCTCCCTCCCGGAATCCTTGTCCTCCTAGCCGGCGCACCGATACGCGCGCGGGAAGTGGTCGGGTCCGGGCGGTTCTGTATCCTTGCCAGAGAACGGAACTGCGCCGAATCCGGAA
>JALHHV010000286.1 GCA_022837365.1 Desulfovibrio sp.
CCCCGGTCCACCTCCACGATGCGGGTGGCCAGGCGGCGCACGAAGGCCCGGTCGTGCGAGACGAACACCAGCGTGCGCGCGCGGCGCATCAGGTAGTCTTCCAGCCAGGCGATGGTGTCGATGTCGATGTGGTTGGTGGGCTCGTCCAGCAAAAGATCCTGCGAGGCGACCAGCGCGCGGGCCAGCAGCACCCGGCGCTTGCGCCCGCCGGACAGGGTGGCGAACTCGCGCTCCGGGTCCAGACGCAGGTGGTTGCACACCGACAGCACGTCGCCGTACCGCTCCCACCCTTCGCCGGTTTCCAGCGCGCGCCGCGCGGCGGCCAGGGCGGCCTCGTCCACGGGGCGGCCCGCCTCGCGCGCGGCCTCCAGCACGTGGAAGGCGGCCAACGCCTCGCCCTCGGGTCCGAGGCCCCCGGCCACGATGCCGAACACCGGGCCGGAAAGCTCCTCCGGCACTTCCTGCGGCATGCAGCCGAAGCGCGTGCCCGGCGCGCGCACCACTTCGCCCGCGTCGGGGCGCACGTCCCCGGCCATGAGCCGCAGCAGCGTCGATTTGCCCGCCCCGTTGCGCCCCACGAGGCAGATGCGCTCGCCCTGCTCCACGTGCAGGGTGGCCCCGTCCAGCAGCCTGCCGGTGCCGAGGTTGAGCGTGACGTCCTGTATGCCGAGCAGTGCCATGTGCATATCCCGCCAAAAATATTCGGTTACCTGAAAAAAACGCGAAAAAATATCCGCCAGGCCGCATGACCATGCGAAAAAACACGCCATACGGGCAAATGTTGCGTTCAATCAATCAGTCTAGCGTGCAACCGCCCCTCGGGCAAGCCGGACGAAAAAAGTCCACAAAACGCCACGATACCGGAATGTTATTGCAATGAAGCTGTGATTGTACGTAAGTATGTGCTAACATTGACATGTATGTACAGCAAGGGATAGACGCAACACTATTGCCGCATCAAGCGCCATGGGAATTGGCGCACACGCCACAATCCCTCGGGGTATCCATGCGTTACGTCTCGCCACAAACACTGGGCTGTGCCGTGGGCACCGGCCTTCTCGCGGCCGGTGCGGCCGCCCTCTCGCCCTTTCTTTCGGGCACGTTTTCCGTATCGCACGGCATTGCCACAGTGCTCGTCGCATGCATTGCGGCAGCCGGCGTGCTGTGGTGCCGGACGCGCGGACAGATCGCAGACGCGCGCCTGCTGCACGATACCGCGCTGAAGGGCACGAACGCGCCAGGTACGAACGTGCATGGTGCGAACGTGCATGGTACGGACGCGCCCGCAGCCCTGGCCGAGGCCGCCACCGCCATCGCCGCCCTGCGCGACGAGGCGCTGCGCAACGCCGCCGCCGGGCAGGCCATCCTGGAAGCGCTGGACGCAACTGATGCCACGGACGGGTCCGTACCTTACGCGCTGCTGGACGCCCAAGGCATGGTCGCCTGCGCCTCCCCTGCCCTGCTGGCCCTGCTCGACGCAGGCGCAACGCCGCCCGCCCTGCCCGCCACCCTCGAAACGCTGGGCCTGCGCCCCGCCCCCGCCGACGCCAAGGGGGTGGAACTGCTGCGCCAGGCCCGCGAGGGCCGCGCCGCCACCGGCGAACTGGCCATCCCGCTGGCCTGCGGGGTGCCCGGCACCGGCACGGCCGCGAACACATCCGGCGTGTCCTGCCTGATTCATCTTTCCCTGGCCGCCCGGCCCATCACCGACACGGCGGGCCGCCTGCACGGCAGCTTCGTGCTGCTGCGCGACATGACCCGGCTGCGCGCCGCGCAGTGTACCCTGGCCAGCACCTCGTCGCGCATCGAACGCTTTGCCGCCACCTCCATGTCGGCGGCCGACGAGGTGAGCCGCGCCGCCGAGGACCTGGCCACCCTGATCCAGGAAGCCAACGCGGGCGCGGGCAGCCAGCAGGAACGCACGGCCGAGACCGCCACCGCCATGGAAGAGATGAACGCCACGGTCGTCGAGGTGGCCCGCAACGCGGCCCACGCCGCCGACCAGGCCGCCGAAACCCGCCGCCGCAGCGTGGACGGCGCCCGGCAGGTGAACGAACTGGTGGCCCACATCGACGGGGTGGAGCGCGTCATCGGCCAGTTGGCCGAGCGCGTGGGCGCGCTGGACGCGCAGGCCGGCAACATCGGCCAGGTGATGAACGTGATCAGCGACATCGCGGACCAGACCAACCTGCTGGCGCTCAACGCGGCCATCGAGGCGGCGCGCGCCGGGGACGCCGGGCGCGGCTTCGCCGTGGTGGCCGACGAGGTGCGCAAGCTGGCCGAAAAGACCATGAACGCCACCCGCGAGGTGAGCGAGGTGATCACCGGCATCCAGCAGAGTTCGCGCGCCGCCGCCCGCGAGATGGACGGAGCCCGCGCCGCCGTCAACGAGGCGGCCCGCCGCGCGCAGGATTCCGGCGCCGCGCTGTCGGAAATCCTGACCCTTACCGACAACACCAGCATCCAGGTGCAGTCCATCGCCACCGCCGCCGAACAGCAGTCGGCCACCTCGGCCGAGATCAACCGCGCGGTGGAGGCCATCACCGGCATTGCCGGGCGCACCATGGAAATGATGAACCACGCCGCGCAGGACATCTTCAGCCTGGCCGGGCGGTCCAGCGACCTTTCACGCACGGTGTCGCGCATCACGACGGACGATGCGGACGACACGGCCGCCACGGAAGGCAAGTCCGTGCCCTGCTGGGACTTCAAGAAATGCGGCCGCGAAAAGGGCGGCGCCAAGGAAAAGGAAATGGGTGTCTGCCCCGCCTGGCCCAACCACGGCTTCAGTTGTGCCGGGGTTACCGGCACCTTCTGCGGCGGCCAGGTACAGGAAACCTTCGCCAAGAAGATCGGCAACTGCGCCAAGTGCGACTTCTTCAAGAGCGCATCCTACCGGCGCGACGCCCACGATACCCAGATGTCCGGCGCCGCCGCC
>JALHHV010000287.1 GCA_022837365.1 Desulfovibrio sp.
GTCTTGGCGGCGGTCTTGCTCATGACGTGTCTCTCTTGGAATGAATTTTCTTTGATTTCAGAATAGTATCCTAGAATCCATAACGGGGGTACCGCTTGGCCTTTCGGTCGATGCACTGCACGTAGCGGTAGTTGCCCTTCAGGTGGGCCTCTTCCAGCAGGCGGCGGCCGATGCCCGCGCACCTGTCGCAGGCGCCGATGGGAATCTCTATGCCCACGCTGAGCGGGTTCACCGTGGACCACGTCTCTATCTTCACCGTGCCCGAGCAGTCCCGGCACAGCAGCACCGACTCCACCTGGCTCTCGCTGATGCCGTCGGTATCGTAGTAGATGTCCTTGGTGCGCACCCACCAGTCGCCGGAGCGTTCGCCCTGCTTGGGCAGGGCCGGGGGCTTGCGCCACACCTTGAACATCTCGTCGCACAGCCGTTCGATGTACGCGGTCACCTGGTCCGTCTGGGCGATGGCGGCCGGGTCGAACTCCGGCTCGCGCACCCCGTCGAAGTCCAGCCCGGCCATGGCCAGGCATATCCCCAGGTTGACATACGGCAGCGCGCCCTGGATGGCGTAGCCGCCTTCCAGCACGGCGATGTCGGGGTTCAGCCGCTTGTTCAGCATGGCGTAGCCCCGGGCCGAGAAGTTCATGTTGGTGATGGGGTCGGAGAAGTGGTTGTCCTGCCCGGCGGAATTGATGACCAGGTCGGGCTTGAAATCTTCCAGCACCGGCAGCACCAGATTGTCGATGACGTGCAGGAAGCCCTTGTCGGACGTGCCGGGCGGCAGCGGAATGTTCAGGGTGCGGCCCATGGCGTTGGGGCCGCCCAACTCGTGCGGAAAGCCGGTGCCGGGGTACAGGGTGCGGCCGTCCTGGTGCAGCGAGATGAACAGGGTGTCGCGGTCGTTCCAGTAGATGTCCTGCGTGCCGTCGCCGTGGTGGCAGTCGGTATCCACGATGGCCACGCGCAACGGGCCGTAGTGCTCGCGGATGTGTTCGAGCATCACGGCTTCGATGTTGATGTTGCAGAACCCCCGGTTGCCGTGCACCACCTTCATGGCGTGGTGGCCCGGCGGGCGCACCAGCGCGAAGGCTTTCTCCTCTTCCTTCTCCATTACCAGCCGGGCGGCGGTGATGGCCCCCCCGGCGGAGATCAGGTGCGACTTGGTGCACACGCTCTCCACGCCGGGAATGCAGAAGTGCACGCGCTCCACGTCTTCGCGGGTGGCGATTTCCGGCTTGTATTCGGTGATGCCCGCGATGTCGAACAGCCCTTCCTCGCGCAGTTGGTCCTGCGTGTAGAGCAGCCGTTCCTCGCGTTCCGGGTGGGTGGCGCTGATGGCCCAATCGAAGGCCGGAAAGAAGATGATGCCCAGCCGGTTCTTCGCTTCCAGCATGGGAATGTCCTTTGCGGGCCTGGCCCGCAGTTAGACGTGCGCCGGTGTCATGGGTGCGCGGACGCGGCCGCAAGGGCGGCCCGCACGGCGCGCATGACGTCCTCGAACACCTCGTCGGGCGTGCGGGTGGCGTCCACCACCCGGAACCGCGCCGGATGCAGCGCGGCCCACGTCAGATAGCCTTCGCGCACCCGGTCGTGAAAGGCAAGGTGCTCCGCCTCGAACCGCCCTTCGGAAACGCTGGTGCCCTCAAGCAGGTTGCGGGCCATGGCCCGGCGCAGGCCCTCTTCGGGCGGCAGGTCGAAGACCAGGGTCAGGTCGGGCCACAGCCCGCCCACGGCCATGTCGTTCAGTTCGCGCAGCCGTTCCGGGTCCAGACCGCGCCCGTAGCCCTGGTAGACCACGGTGGAGTCGGCGTAGCGGTCGGAAAGCACCGTCACGCCCTCGGCCAGGGCCGGGCGGATCACCTGCCCCACGTGCTGGGCGCGGTCGGCCAGGTACAGGAACAGTTCCGCCTCGGGCACGATGTCGTCGTTGGACAGGTCCAGCAGGATGGAGCGCAGCGTGCGCCCCAGGCGGCTGCCGCCCGGTTCGCGCGTCAGCAGCACCCCGTGTCCTTCGTCCAGCAGCGTCTGCCGCACGCGGTTCAGGGCCGTGCTCTTGCCGGACCCCTCTATTCCTTCAAAGGTGATGAACATTGCTCGCTCCGAGAGAGGGCGGCCTGTTGGCCGGGGCTTACCCGAATAATGTGGCTTGCGCACCCTGCGGGGCGGTCTTTGCGGATTCTTCCGGGCTTTCGGCCGTGGCCTTGCGCGGCGCGGCCCCCTTGCGGGCCGGGCGGGGTTCCTCGGGCGAGCGCGCCGGACGGTACAGGAAGCGCCCCAGCGTGGGCTGGAACGGCGTCCAGCCGGTGGCGTCCTCCTCGTGATTGGCGAACAGCCCCCGGAACTGGGCCATCTTGGCGTCAAGGTTGTCCGCGTAGTGCAGGGCCATGGCTTCCGCCGTCTTGGGCCGCCGGGGCGAGCCGAATTCGTACTCGCCGTGGTGGCTGAGGATCAGGTGCTTGAAATGGGTCGCCAGCTCCGGCGCAAGGCCCGATTTGCGCAGGTGCGGCTCGATGCGTTCCAGCCCGATGTGGATGTGCCCCAGCAGCCGCCCCTCGTCGGAATAGTCGTTGGCGAGGCCGCCGGTGAGTTCCCACACCTTGCCGATGTCGTGGAACAGCGCCCCGGCCAGCAGGGCCTGGCGGTCAAGCTCCGGGTAATGGTCGGCGATGCGCAGGGCCAGCCCGGCCACGGACAGCATGTGCTCCACCAGGCCGCCCACGTAGGCGTGATGCACCGACTTGGCGGCGGGCGCGGCCAGCAGGCGGGGGGCGATGTCCTCGTCGCGCAGCACGGCCAGCGCGAACTTGCGCCACGGCGCGTGGGTGAATTCCGCCTTGCACAGGGCGATCAGCTCATCCAGCATTTCCTGCGCGGGGCGCGGGCTGGCGGGCAGGAACAGGCCGAGGTCCAGCCCGGCCTGCTCGGCGTCG
>JALHHV010000288.1:0-2906 GCA_022837365.1 Desulfovibrio sp.
GTCAGTCGGGAACCCGCTGGGCGAGTTGCACCGGCTCGCAGTAGACGTCGCAGGCCAGGGCGTCGCCCAGCACCAGAGAGGCGTCGCGCACCCTGACGCAGCACGCGCCCGACTGCGAGCAGACTTCCAGTTCCGTGCCGGGCGTTATGCCCAGCGCGCACAGCCTGCCCCGCTCGCCCTGCTTGTCGCAAAGGCGACGCACCCGGACCCGGCATCCGGCGGGAACATCACTCAGCTTGCAACAGGGCATATGCATCTCCTTGACCTGGGGACTCCGGGGCGGCTGCCGCCGCGTCCCTTGCCCCGCCTGTACCGATACGGGCACTGGCGCTGGCACGGACACGGCGCGGAAAGCAGGGCCGACGCCGGGCGTGCACGCCCGACACCCCGTTTCTGCACCTCCTGAAAATGATTGTCAAGTTCCTTCTCGATAAAACCGGCGCCTCGGTTCCGGCCAGTAGGCGCTCTCCGATGGCCGCGAACCGGCGCGCCCTTCGGGGACGCCCCGGCGAACTGGACGCGCCCCGTCCGGTGCGGTAGCCTTGCGGCCCGGTTTCGATCCGGCCCTGAACCGGCGCCATCCCGCCTCTTCCGAAGCCGGGGCGCGCCGCCCATCATTTTTCCAGGAGCCCATGTCCCATGCCCCAGTCCGCAGCCGATCCCGCCGCCACCCCCGCCCGGTTCGCGGAGCAGGCCCGCGCCTGCCTGCCGTCCGGCCTGGACGGGACCACGGCCGAAGACATCGCCGACATGGTGGCGCTGACCGCCCGGCTCATGGCCATCCGCTCCACCGCCTCGCGCCCGGCGGAGGTCGCCCGTTGCGCGGACGTCATCGCCGCCTGGCTCGCCGACAACGCAATCCCCTGCATCCGCATGGAGCACGAGGGGGTGCCCTCGCTGCTGGCGGGCAACCCCGCCCACGCCGCGCCGCTGGCCCTGCTGGTGCATTTCGACGTGGTGGACGGCGCGGACGAACTGTTCACGCCGCGCATCGACACGGCGGAAGGCGTGCTGCACGGGCGCGGGGCCATCGACGACAAGTACGCCGTGGCCCTGGCGCTGGTGCTGTGCCGCCGCTGCCTGCGCGATCTCGCAGCGCGCGGCCGGGGGCCGGAAGCCCTGCCCCTGGTGCTGGTGATCACCGGCGACGAGGAAACCGGCGGGCGCAACGGCGCGTTCCGCGCCCTGCCGCACATCCGCGCCGACTTCTGCGTGGCCCTGGACGGTGGTTCGCCGGGCTCGGTCATCATCAAGGAAAAAGGCGTCATCGACCTGGTGCTTACGGCCAAGGGCAAAAGCGCCCACGGCGCCCGCCCGTGGCTGGGCGAAAACGCCGTGGACGCGCTGGTGCGCGACTACGAAGCGCTGAAGCCCCTCTTCCCCGGCCTGTATCCGGCACTGGCGACGCCGGGCACGCCGCCTCCCCCGCAACCGGATGCTCACTGGCACCGCACCATGAACCTGGGGCTGCTGCACGCGGGCACGGCGGTGAACCAGGTGCCCGCCGAGGCCGTGGCCCATCTGGACGTGCGCTACACCGAGCACGACGATCCCCACCGGATCGTGGCCGACATGCGGGCCGCCGTGCGGGGCGAACTGGCCGTCACCCGCCTGGAACCGCTGTTCGTCACCGGCGACACCCCGTGGCTGGACAGGCTGCTGCGTCACGCACCCGGCACGGCCACCGGCTGCGCCCACGGAGCCAGCGACGCCCGGTTCCTGACCGACCTTTCCATGGCCGGGGTGGTCTGGGGCGCGGAAGGCGAAACCAGCCAGCACACCGACAGCGAACACCTGCTGATCCCCAGCCTGGCGCCGGTGTACGAAGCCCTGCTGGCCCTGGCGCGGGAAGCGGCGGAGACGGGGGCGTAGCCCCGCGCCGCGACGGCGGCATCATCAGAAACAGTTACAGGCGGAAACAGCCACAGGCCAGACATGACCGACACCACCAGCATCCCCCCTGCCGGGCGTCTGCCCGACCACCCCGCCGGACAGTTATTATTGGATGTGCGCGGCCTGACCGTGGAATTTCCCGGCCGCGCCGACGCCGACGGACAGCCGGGCGCTCCCCTGCGCGCCGTGGCGGGAATATCCTTTTCCATAGAGCCGGGGCGCACGTTGTGCCTGGTGGGCGAATCGGGCTGCGGCAAGAGCATGACCGCCCTGGCCCTGCTGCGCCTGGTGCCGGAACCGGGCCGCATCGCCGCCGGGTCGGTACGGCTGGAGGGGCGCGACCTGCTGCCCCTGCCGGAGCAGGACATGCGCGGGGTGCGCGGGCGCAGCATTTCGATGATCTTCCAGGAGCCCATGACCTCGCTGAACCCGGTGTTCCGGGTGGGCGAGCAGATCGCCGAGGGGTTGCGGCTGCATCTCGGGCTTTCCCGGTCCCGGGCGGCGGCGCGCGCCGTGGACCTGCTGCGGCAGGTGGGCATCCCCTCGCCGGAACTGCGCGCCCGCGACTTTCCGCACCAGATGAGCGGGGGCATGCGCCAGCGGGTGATGATCGCCATGGCCCTGGCCTGCGACCCGCGCCTGCTCATCGCCGACGAGCCCACCACCGCGCTGGACGTGACCATCCAGCGCCAGATACTGCGCCTGATGCGCGACCTGGCGGCCCGCCGGGGTGCAGCGGTGCTGCTGATAACCCACGACCTGGGCGTCGTGGCGGAAACCGCCGACCACGTGGCGGTGATGTATGCCGGGCGGATCATGGAGTACGCGCCGGTCGGCGAATTCTTCGCGCGGCCGCTGCATCCCTACGCCCAGGGGCTGATGCGCTCGGTGCCGCAGGCGGTTTCCGGCCCGCGCGCCGAACGGCTGTCGGCCATTCCGGGCACGGTGCCGCCGCTGTGGGCGCTGCCCTCCGGCTGCACCTTCCGCGACCGCTGCCCGCACGCCTTCGCCCG
>JALHHV010000288.1:2936-4010 GCA_022837365.1 Desulfovibrio sp.
CATGCCCCGTCCGTGCCGGACACCCCGACGGCGCCCTGACCCGGCCATGATCGGGCCAGGTCATGATCGGGCTGACGGGCAGGGGCCGGACATGCCCCTGCCCGCCATGCCGGATGATGCCACCCCCGCAGTGCGCTCCGCGTGCATCCACAGAGGGCCGGAACGCGCCATGCACACTCCCCGTGCCGCATGCCATGGCACAGCAGCGCACAGGCGTGCCGCTTCGCTGTCGGCCGCATTGCGGTGGCGCTGCCGTGCACGCCCTACCATGCGCTACCCACCCTACGTTATAATGGGGAATAACCCTACTGCGACGAAAGCAGGTTTACAATTCCACCGGGGGCACATATAACGTACCGTGTTATTTTCAGACCAGCCACATCATAGTCAAAGGCTGCCGACATGTCGAAAACCGTTGTGCTCGTCGAAGACCTTGATATCGTCCGTGAGGGGTTGAAGGCCCTGCTCGGGGCGTATCCCGCGTTCACCATCGTGGGAGAAGCCCCGGACGGCATCCAGGCCCTGAAAATCGTTGAAAAGCACATGCCGGATATCGTGCTCATGGACCTGACGCTGCCGCTCATGGACGGCACGGAGGCCATCCGCGAGATCAAGCGGCGCTGCGAGCGCACCAAGGTCCTCGCGCTGACCGCGCACAAGAAGGACAGCCTGATCTACCGCACCCTCAGCGCGGGGGCCGACGGCTACGTGCTGAAGAACGTCTCCAGCGACATCCTGGTGCAGGCCATGGAGACGGTGCTGTCCGGACGGCGGTACATCAGCCCCGAAATCTCCGAACTGCTCATCGAGGACTTCCTGCGCCACGGCCGCCGCGAAAGCGGGTCGCTGCTCGACCTGTTGAGCGATCGCGAAAAGCAGGTGCTGAAGCTGGTGGCCGAGGGCCACGGCAACAAGATGATCGCCGACAAGCTGTGCATCAGCCACAAGACCGTGGAAAAGCACAAGGCCAACCTGAAGCGCAAGCTGGGTGCCGACAGCACGGCCGAACTGGTCAGCTTCGCCATCGAGCACGGGCTGACCGTCACGCCCTGACCGTCATGCCTTGACCGTCCG
>JALHHV010000289.1 GCA_022837365.1 Desulfovibrio sp.
GAATGTTCCTCGATGTGGTCCAGGATCTGCTTGAAGCCCGAGATGCCCGAGGCGGCCAGGGTCTTGATGGGCCCGGCGCTCAGGCCGTTGATGCGCACGCCCTTGGCCCCCAGGTCCACGGCCAGGTAGCGGACCGAGGCTTCCAGCGCGGCCTTGGCCACGCCCATGACGTTGTAGTTGGTGATGACCTTCTGCGCGCCGTAGTAGGTCATGGTCAGCACCGAGGAGCCGGGGTGCAGCAGCGGCTCGAAAGCCTTGCACAGCGCCACCAGCGAGTAGGCGGAAACGTCCAGCGCCAGCTTGAAGCCGTCGCGGGTGGTGTCGATGAAGCGGCCGTGCAGGTCGTCGCGGTGGGCAAAGGCCACGGAGTGAACGATGACGTCCACGGTGCCCCACTTCTCGCGCACCATTTCGGCGGCGGCGGCCACCTGCGCGTCGTCGGTGACGTCACAGGGGAAGGTGAAGTCGCCGCCCAGTTCCTCGCAGATGGGCTCCACGCGCTTCTGGATGGCCTCGCCCACGTAGCTGAAGGCCAGCTGGGCGCCGTGGTTCTTGAATTCCCTGGAAATGCCGTAGGCGATGCTCTTGTTGTTGGCCACGCCGAAGATCAGTGCCTTCTTTCCTGCGAGCAGCATGCGGTTCTCCCTGTTGTTCTGGGTAGATGACAAAAAATGGGGATGCAGCGCGCGGCGCGGCGTCCCGGCTTGCGGCGGCGCGGCGCTCTTCCCTCGGGAGCGCCACGCGCATGCGACATACTGGCAAACTAGGATTTTTTTCCGCTGGCTAGGAAAACGAGCCCGCCATGAGGGAGTGCGGCAGCCGTTATGCGAGTCTTCGAGCATTACGGATGAGGACCGCAACGCGCGGCAGCCGTTAGGTGAGCAAAGCGAACCTTACGGATGGCGACCGCAGAGCATACTCTTATCGTATTCGACCGAGCCTTAGCCGTTAGACGAGCTTGCGAGTCTTACGGCTAAGGACAGCAAAGCCATGACGGGCGAAGTTTGACCTCGTTGCGCACGATGTCCGTAAGGCTCGCAAGCTCGCCTAACGGCCACGCTTCGCGCCCTTCGGGTCGGACGCCAGCGGGAAAAAGGACAGTTTGCCGCCTGTCTAAACGGCCAGCTTCTGGCCGGTCAAAATCTCGTACGCCTCGCGGTACTTCCTGCCGGTTTCAGCAATGACGTGCTCCGGCAGGGCCGGGGGCGGCGGCGTCTTGTCCCACGGCTGCGAGGCCAGCCAGTCGCGCAGGTACTGCTTGTCGAAGCTGGGCTGGCCCTTGCCGGGCGCATACCCTTCGGCGGGCCAGAAGCGCGACGAATCGGGGGTGAGCACCTCGTCGATCAGGATCACCTCGCCATCCACCAGCCCGAACTCGAACTTGGTGTCGGCGATGATGATGCCGCGCCCTTCGGCGTATTCGCGCCCCTGCGAGAAGATGGCGATGGCAAGTTCCTGCACCCTGGCGGCCAGGTCCGCGCCCAGCAGCCTGGCGGCTTCCTCGATGCTGATGTTCTCGTCGTGCTCGCCCTGTTCCGCCTTGGTCGAGGGGGTGAACAGCGGGGTTTCCAGCTTGGCCGATTCCGGCAGCCCGGCGGGCAGCTTGTGACCGCACACCGCACCGGTGGCCTGGTAGTCCTTCCAGCCTGACCCGGTGATGTGCCCGCGCACGATACATTCCACCGGCAGGGGCTTGGCCTTGCGCACGATGACGGCGCGGCCCTCCAGCATGTCGCGGTAGGGGGCGAGCGGCGCGGGAAAACGGTCCACGTCGTGCTCGACGAGGTGGTTCTTCACCAGCCCGGCGAAGCGCTGCATCCAGAACAGGGTGATGCTGTTCAGGATCACGCCCTTGTAGGGGATGGGCTCGCCCATGATCACGTCAAAGGCCGACATGCGGTCGGTGGTGACGATGAGCAGGGTCTGCGCGTCGATTTCGTAGATGTCGCGGACCTTGCCCCGCGAGAGCAGCGGGTATTCCTTGATGTCGGTTTGCGTGACGACCTGCATGTATCTTCCCTTGTCTGCGGTTGCGGTGCGATGCTGCGCGACGCCCGGCGGCGTCACGGCTTGCCGGTGCCGACGGGCCCGGCCGCGCGGGGGCGGGCCGGAACCGCCGGGCCTTCGGATACGATAACGCGGGTCGGGCGGGCCGTACAAGATGCGCGGCCGGTACAAAGTGCGGCCTGACGCCATGCGCGCCCCAGGCGGCCACGCTCCCCGCCCGCCGCTACCTGTTGCGGGATTCCGCCGAGCGGGCGTGCGCCTCCAGCCCTTCCAGCCGGGCCAGCCGCGCGATGGAGGCGGCGTTGCTGCGGGTGAACGCGGCCGTGGCCGAAATGACGCTGGTGCGCTTACAGAAGGTCTGCACCGAAAGGGCGGACGAGAAGCGCGCCGTGCCCATGGTGGGCAACACGTGGTTGGGCCCGGCAAAATAGTCGCCCACCGGCTCCGGCGACCAGCCGCCCAGAAACACGGCCCCGGCATGGCGGATGGAGCCCAGCAGCGCCCACGGGTCTCTGGTCAGCACTTCAAGGTGTTCCGGCGCGATCCTGTTGGTGATGGCGACGCCGGTGTCCATGTCCGGCACCACCACGATGGCGCCCCAGTCGGCCAACGCCTTGCGGGCGATGTCGGCGCGGGGCAGCGTGTCGCACTGGGCGGCCAGTTCCAGCTTCAGGGCGTCCACCAGCGCGGGCGAATCGGTGACGCAGATGGACGAGGCCAGCGGGTCGTGCTCGGCCTGCGACAGCATGTCGGCGGCCACCCAGTCGGCGCGGGCGGTGTGGTCGGCCAAAATCAGGATTTCGCTGGGCCCGGCGATCATGTCGATGCCCACCCGGCCGATGAGCAGCCGCTTGGCCGTGGTCACCCAGATGTTGCCCGGCCCGGCGATG
>JALHHV010000290.1 GCA_022837365.1 Desulfovibrio sp.
GCAGGGCATCGCGCGCACGTTCCAGACCATCCGGCTGTTCCAGAACATGTCGGTCATCGAGAACGCGCTGGCGGGCTGCCACTGTCGCATGCAGTCGGGCATGCTGGCGGCCATGCTGCGCACCCCGGCCCAGCGCGCCGAGGAAAGCCGCGCCCTGCTGCGCGCCACGCGCGAACTGGAGTTCGTGGGGCTGGCCGACGAACACGCCAACCTGGCCAAGAACCTGTCCTACGGCAACCAGCGGCTGCTGGAGATTGCCCGCGCCCTGGCCACCGACCCGCGTTTCATCATTCTGGACGAGCCCGCCGGGGGCATGAACGACCAGGAGACGGCGGCGCTCATCGACACCATCCGCGCCATCCGCGACCGGGGCATCACCGTGCTGCTCATCGAGCACGACATGAGCCTGGTCATGAAGGTGTGCGAAAAGCTGGTGGTGCTGGAATACGGGGCGTTGCTGGCCGAGGGGGTGCCCGCGGCCATCAAGGACGACCCGCGCGTGATCGAGGCGTATCTTGGTGCCGACACCGACGATTAGAATCCGCTCCGAAAGGTCCTTTTGCTCCCTGGCTGCGTCAGGCTCGTCCCGTGCGGAGGTCGAATATGAAAGAATATACTCCCTCCGCCCGGAACTCGCCTTCCTTGCCAGGAAGCAAAAAACCTCTTTCGGTAGCGGATTCCAAATCGCGTGAGCGACACGGCCACCAGCCCGGGAACAGGTGGCTTCATCCGCCCCGGGCAGGTGAACGGCAACACGTATTGCCGGAACATGCCGCCCCTGTGGGCCGAGGCTCCAACGGATATCGGGAGAGACGATGTTTCTGGAATTGCGCGACCTGCATGTGAAGTACGGCAACGTCGAGGCCCTGCACGGCATCAACGTGCACGTGGACGAAGGCGAGATCGTGACCATCCTTGGCGCCAACGGCGCGGGCAAGACCACCACGCTGATGTCCGTCAGCGGGCTGGTGCGGCCCAGCCAGGGCGGCGTCTACTTCAAGGGCAAGGCCCTGCACGAGATGCCCAGCCACGCCGTGGTGCGCGAGGGCATCACCCAGTCGCCCGAGGGGCGGCGGGTGTTCGGCACCCTGACCGTGCTCGAAAACCTGAACCTGGGCGCCTTCACCAGCAACGACAAGGCCCGCATCCGCAAGACGCGGGACTGGATCTTCGAGCTGTTCCCCCGCCTGCTGGAACGCAAGGACCAGCTTGCGGGCACCCTGTCCGGCGGCGAGCAGCAGATGCTGGCCATCGGCCGCGCGCTCATGGGCGACCCCAAGGTGCTGCTGCTGGACGAACCCTCGCTGGGGCTGGCCCCCATCCTGGTCAAGTCCATCTTCGAGACCGTGCGCGCCATCAACAAGACCGGCATGACCGTGGTGCTGGTGGAGCAGAACGCCCGCGCCGCGCTGAAGCTGGCCACGCGCGGCTACGTGCTGGAGGTGGGCCGGGTGGTCATGGAGGATGCGGCGGCGAGCCTGCTGGCGAATACGGATGTGCAGGATGCCTACCTCGGCGGCTCTGGCCACTAGGTGATGCCGTCACAAGGGGCTTTTTGCCCTCTGCCTTCGTCAGAACGCCTTTTCGTTCCGGTCGAGTACGATAAGAGTACACTCCCTCCACGAAAAGGCGTTCTTCCTCGGCAGAGAACAAAAATCCTCCTTGTGCCGACATCACCGTTTTGGGGCCCGCAGCGTGCCGCTTGGGCCGCGCGGGATGAAACAGACAAAAAGGCGCTCCGGAAACGGGGCGCCTTTTTGTCTGTTTGAAAGATTCGCGTTTTTACCCCGCCAGGTGGGCGGCGATGGTGGCCATGAGGTCCTGGCGGGTGATGGGTTTGGTGAGCAGGCCGTTGCAGCCCGCGTCGGCGCAGCGGAGCATGTCCTCGTGGCCGTCGTGGGCGGTCAGGGCCACGATGGGCACCGGGCGGCGGCCCAGCAGGCGTTCTTCCTCGCGCATGGCGCGCACGGTGTCCGTGCCGTCCATGTCGGGCATCACCACGTCCATCAGCACCAGGTCCACGGGGTGTTCGCGAAAGATGCGCAGTGCCGCGCTGCCGGAATCGGCCTCCATGCAGCGCAACGGTGTGTCGCGCAGCAGAAGCAGCAGCAGGGCGCGGTTGGGGGCGGCGTCATCGACGATGAGCACCGTGGCGGGCGGCAGCGGGCGGTCGGGGGCGGTGGTCATCCAGAACTCCGGGAAGCGGGCCGGTTCCCGGCGCGCCGAATAGGGGTGCCGGACGCATGCGGCGGAGTGGTGTTGCAGTGGCGGCGGTTCACCCACCACGTTTCATGCATAGCGCAAGGACGCCCGTAGCCGCAAGGTGGGGTGAAGTGGCGCCGCACGTACCGGCAGGAGTGGGTGCATTATTCCGGCGGCGGCGCGGCGCATTGCCGCGCGTGGCTCCCTTGCGTTGGAAGTGCGGGCATGGCACATCCGTGCGGTCGGCGCGGCCTTCCCCCTCATCATCAGCATGCCCACGCGGCGCAGGAGCAGCACATGGTCACCATCGGCACCCCCAACACCCCCTCCGCAACCCGCATCCTGCTGCTCGGCTCCGGCGAGTTGGGCCGCGAAGTGGCCATCGAGGCCATGCGCCTCGGCGTGGAGGTGATTGCCGTGGACCGCTACCCCAATGCACCCGCCATGCAGGTGGCCCACCGCAGCCACGTGGTGTCCATGCTGGACGGCGCGGCCCTGCGCCGGATCATCGAGGCGGAACGCCCCCACTGCGTCGTGCCCGAGATCGAGGCCATCGCCACAGAAACCCTGCTGGAACTGGAAAAGGAAGGCTTCCGCGTGGTGCCCACGGCCCGCGCCGCCCGCCTGACCATGGACCGCGAGGGCATCCGCCGCCTGGCCGCCGAAGAACTGGGACTGCCCACCTCG
>JALHHV010000291.1 GCA_022837365.1 Desulfovibrio sp.
CGAAAAGGGTCACGGTTTGCACCGTGACCCTTTGCCGTCTGGCGGAGAGGGAGAGATTTGAACTCTCGATACAGGTTTTGCCCGTATACTCCCTTAGCAGGGGAGCGCCTTCGGCCGCTCGGCCACCTCTCCGTTGTCGCGCGGACAAGCCGCGCGAGAAAGCGTGTGTACCCGGTTGGCGGGCGCGCTGTCAAGCACGCGGGCCAGATTCATGGGGCGGACCCCATGGCGGGGGGGCGTCTGCCGCTAGCTGCGGTAGTCGGCGTTGCAGCTGACGTAGTCGTGCGTCAGGTCCGAGGCCAGCAGGCGGTAGCTGCCCGGCCCGTTGCCCAGCATGATGTTGACCACGATGTCGCGCCCGGCCAGCGGCTCCTTGAGCAGGGTGTCGAAGTCCAGGTTGGTGGGCTGCCCGCCCCGGAACAGTTCCACCCCGCACAGGGACACGATGACCGCCGCCGGGTTGAAGACGGCCCCGCTGCGGCCCAGCGCCGCCACGATGCGGCCCCAGTTGGCGTCGCGGCCGTACATGGCCGTCTTCACCAGTTGCGAATGGCCCACGGTGCGCGCGGCCAGTTCCGCGTCGGCGTCGTCGCGCGCGCCCGCCACGTTGATGTGGATGACCTTGGTGGCCCCTTCGCCGTCCTTCACCAGCATGTAGGCCACCTCGCCCAGCACGCCGGTAAGCGCCGCGCCCAGCACGGCCAGGTCCGCGCCGCGCGCGGCCACGCCCGAAGCGCCGTTGGCAAGGCCGAACACGGTGTCGTTGGTGGAGGTGTCGCCGTCCACGGTCACGCGGTTGAAGGTGGCGTCCACCGCGTCGCGGAACAGGGCCTGCCAGGCGGCGGGCTCCACGTCGGCGTCGCACAGCACGGTGGCCAGCATGGTGGCCATGTTGGGGCAGATCATGCCCGCGCCCTTGGCCATGCCCGCCAGGGTCACCGTGCCGCCGGAAAGCTCCACCGTGCGCGAGGCGAACTTGGGGAAGGCGTCGGTGGTCATGATGGCCCTGGCGAAGTCTTCCGGCCCCTTCTTGCCAAGGTCGGCGGCCAGGGCGGGCGCGGCGGCGGCCCACAGGTCCATCTTCAACTGCGCGCCGATGACGCCCGTGGACGCGGGCAGGATGTCCTGCGGCGCAAGGCCGGTGGCGGCGGCCACCAGTTCCAGCGTGGCGCGGCAGTTGGCGAGGCCCTCGTCGCCGGTGCAGGCGTTGGCCTGGCCGGAATTGATCAGCACCGCGCGGGCCTTGGGCGCGCGGGCCAGAATGTCGCGCGCCACCAGCACCGGGGCGGCCTGGAACAGGTTCTTGGTGAACACGGCGGCAGCCACGGCGGGGGTGTCGCTGACCGCCAGGGCCAGGTCGTCGCGCCCCGACTTGCGGAACCCGGCGCCCGTGGTGGCGAAGCGGAAGCCCTTGGGAGCCGCGCAGGTGGCGGGGGCTTCCTGGGGCCGGTTGGCGGGTGCGTGGGGTGCCCGCCGTGCGTATTACGGGCAAGTCCCGGAAAAGTGAAGGGCGGCGCGGGAACTCCCGCGCCGCCCCTGTGTGTGCGACAGTGCCGTGGGGCGCGTTACGCGCCGCAGCACTTCTTGTATTTCTGGCCGCTGCCGCAGGGGCACGGGTCGTTGCGGCCGACTTTGGGCTCGGCTCGTCGCTCGGGCGTTGCGGACGGGGTTTCCTTCTGCGCGCCGGAATAGTTCAGGCTCTTGGGCTCTTCCTTGTGCTTGAATTCCTGCTTCAGTTCTTCCTGCGGCACCTGCTCCTCGCGCTGGATGCGCAGGCGGGTCAGGGCGCGGAACAGGTTTTCGCGCACGCGGAACAGCATGTCCTGGAACAGCGAGAAGCCCTCGCGCTTGTATTCCTGCTTGGGGTCGCGCTGGCCGTACCCGCGCAGGCCGATGCCGTCGCGCAGGTGGTCCATGTTCAGCAGGTGTTCCTTCCAGCAACGGTCCACTTCCTCCAGCAGGAAGAAGCGCAGGATATCGCGGTACACCTCGCCGGTGTCGCGCTTCAGTTCTTCCAGTATGGACAGCACGGCCCCGCGCGCGGTTTCGCGGTCGGGCAGGTTGCCGTCGGCAAGGGGCAGCACGCGGGTGATGTTGAACACGTCGCGCAGGCGGGCCATGGCGTAGGCCCTGGCGTCGTCGCCCTCGCCGCCCTTGCCCTGTTCCACGTCGCCGTAGATCTCGTCGAACAGGTCGTCCATGAATTCGAGGGCGGTGTCTTCGAGGTCCGCCTCCATCATGGTCTCGCGGCGCAGGGTGTAGATGACCTCGCGCTGCTGGTTCATGACGTTGTCGTAGTCCAGCAGCGTCTTGCGGATTTCGAAGTTGTGGCCTTCCACGCGCTTCTGGGCGTTTTCGATGGCGCGGCTGACCATGCGGTTTTCGATGGGTTCGCCTTCCTCCATGCCCAGCTTCTGCATCAGGCCGGAGATGCGGTCGGACCCGAACAGGCGCATCAGGTCGTCTTCGAGCGAAAGGTAGAACCGCGACGAGCCGGGGTCGCCCTGGCGGCCGGAGCGGCCGCGCAACTGGTTGTCGATGCGGCGGCTTTCGTGGCGCTCGGTGCCCAGGATGTGCAGGCCGCCCAACTCGCGCACGCCTTCACCCAGCACGATGTCGGTGCCTCGGCCCGCCATGTTGGTGGCGATGGTGACCTTGCCGCGCTGGCCCGCCTGGGCCACGATTTCGGCTTCCTGCTCGTGGTGCTTGGCGTTCAGCACGTTGTGCGGCACGCCCGCCTTCTTGAGCATGGCCGAAAGCAGTTCCGAGGTCTCGATGGAGATGGTGCCCACCAGCACCGGCTGGCCGCTCTGGTGCAGTTCGCCGATGGCGGCCACGATGGCGTCGAACTTTTCGCGGCGGGTGCGGTAGATGGAATCCGGGTAGTCGCGGCGGACCATGGGCTTGTTGGTCGGGATGGTGATGACCTGCAACCCGTAGATCTGCTGGAATTCCACGGCCTCGGTGTCGGCCGTGCCGGTCATGCCCGCCAGCTTCTTGTACATGCGGAAGTAGTTCTGGAAGGTGATGGAGGCCAGCGTCTGGTTTTCCGCCTCGACCTTCACCTTTTCCTTGGCTTCCAGCGCCTGGTGCAGCCCGTCGCTGAAGCGGCGGCCCGGCATGAGGCGGCCGGTGAACTCGTCGACGATGACCACCTGGTCCTCGGGGGTGACGATGTAGTCCACGTCGCGCCGGAACACGTGGTGGGCCTTCAGGGCCTGCAACACGTGGTGCTGGAAGGTGATGTTGCCGGGGTCGAACAGGTTGTCGATGCCCAGCAGTTCTTCGCATTTCGCCACGCCCTCGTCGGTGAGGGTGGCGGTGCGGGCCTTTTCGTCCACGGAAAAGTGGGTTTCGGCCGAAAGCCTGGGGATGATGTCGTCCACGCGGCGGTAGAGGCCGGTGGAATCCTCCGACGGGCCGGAGATGATCAGCGGGGTGCGCGCCTCGTCGATGAGGATGGAGTCCACTTCGTCCACGATGGCGAAATTGTGTTCGCGCTGCACCAGTTGGTGCGGGTAGAACTTCATGTTGTCGCGCAGGTAGTCGAAGCCGAATTCGTTGTTGGTGCCGTAGGTGATGTCGGACCCGTAGGCGGCCTTGCGCTCCTCGTCGGTCAGGCCGTGCACGATGACGCCCACGGACAGACCCAGGAAGTTGTACAGGCGGCCCATCCACGCGGCGTCGCGTTTGGCCAGGTAGTCGTTGACGGTGACGACGTGCACCCCGAGCCCGGAAATGGCGTTCAGCACCACGGGCAGGGTGGCCACCAGGGTCTTGCCTTCACCGGTCTTCATTTCGGCGATGCGGCCTTCGTGCAGCACCATGCCGCCCACCAGCTGCACGTCGAAGTGGCGCATGTTCAGGACGCGCCTGCCCGCCTCGCGCGTCAGCGCGAAGACTTCGGGCAGCAGGTCGTCCAGGCTGCGGCCGTTCTGGGCCTGTTCGCGGTATTCGGCCAGGCGCGCCGGAAAGTCCTCGTCGGCAAGGGCCTGCATCTGCGGCTCAAGGGCGTTGATGGCCTCGACGCGGGCGCGGCAGCGCTTGATGTAGCGGTCGTTGGAAGAGCCGAAGATGCTTTTGAACAGGATATCGAACATTCCTTCTCCCGAAAGATGGAGGCGGTGGGGACGCGGGGCGGCCAGGGCCGGTTGCCGCGCGGAAGGCCCCGCGCGGGGCGGGGCTGGCGATGGCCGCAAGGGCGACGTGCCGGGCGGGCCGCATGGCGCGGCGTCCACCGTGCGGCGGCGGAGCGGAAAACATGGGCCGCGCGGCGGGTGGCCGAACCCGTCTCAAATAAGTCAAATACCGTCTGTTGGCAATGCGCGCCGGCAGGCCCACCACGTCCAGCCAGTGCAGCACACGCACGTTGCGGGGCGCGGTTGCGGCCAGTTGCAGGGTGCAGCCGCTGCATCCGGTCAGTACGGTGACCTCCGGAGCCTGCGCGGCGTCGGGAGGGGCGGCTGGCGCGTCTGCCGAAGATGTGAGGGGGGGCGCCGGGGGGGACGCCGCGCCAGATGTGGGGGCGGATGCGGTGGAGGACGCGAGGGAGGACGGGGTGGCCCGTTCCGGCAGCAGGGCGTTCCAGCAGGCATCGGCCACGGTGCGCGAAAGGTCGGGCGCGGCCAGTTGCAGCACGCCGCCCATGCCGCAGCAGTT
>JALHHV010000292.1 GCA_022837365.1 Desulfovibrio sp.
GCCGAGGCGATGTGGAAGAAGGCCAGCGCCGGGCCGGAGTATTCCAGCAGGGGGCCTTCGATGATTTCCGTTTCGGCCTCGGGCACGTCGAAGGGCACGGTGCCCATGGTGCCGGGCAGGAACAGCAGGTAGGCCAGCAGGGCCGGAATCATCACCGGGTCGAAGGCCAGTTGTCCGTTGGTTAACTGGTAGTCCACGATGCTCGCCAGCGAGAACTCGGCCCCGCCGCCCGTGGCCATGCCCACCTTCATGGCCACGGCCAGCATCACGGCCAGCAGCGGCATTTCGTAGGCGAACATCAGGGTCATCTCGCGCGAGAAGCCCATGGCCCCGAACGGCGAACTGGAGGCGGAACCGCCGACCATCAGCGCGATGGCGGGCAGCGGCAGCAGGTAGAAGATCACCAGCAGGTCGCCCATGGCGGGCAGGCCCCGGCTGACGCCCGGCACGGGCAGCAGCGCGGCGCACACCGCCATGCCGGTCAGGCCCAGCAGCGGGGCCAGCAGGAAGGCGGCCCGGTTGGCCGAGGCGGGCATGACCGTTTCCTTGGTGAACAGCTTGGCGAGCCCCTTCAGGAACAGGCCCACCGCGAGGGCGAACAACCCGCCCGGGAACACCAGCAGGCCGAGCAGGCCAAGGCCGGTCTGGGTGAGCAGTTGGGTGAAGAGTTCGGTGGCGTTGGACATGGTCTACCTCCGCTTCAGGGCGGGCACGGCCGCCTGGGCCAGCTGCCGCAGCAGGGCCAGGGGAGCGCCGTAGATGTCCTGCGGGGCGAGGCGGGCCTCGTCGGCCTTCATGGCCACGCCGCAGGTGTGGATGTCGGTGGTGCGCACGGTGCCGACCAGCCTGCGCAGGGCGAACCGCCCGCCGAAGAAGGCGACCGCCAGCAGCACGGCCAGGGCGGTGGCGTTGAACGCCCCGGCCCCGGAGGCCACGCCCCACGGGGCGACCGCTAGCCCGGCGAAGCCCAGTTCGCGGCCCATGGCGTCGATGGCCAGCAGGGGCAGGCCGGGGAACACGCCGGTGACGATGCACCCGGCGGCCAGGATGCCCATGGGCACCAGCATGGTGCGCGGGGCCTCGTGCACGTGGGCCAGGTCCGGCGAGGGGCGGCCCAGGAAGGCCGAGTGCAGGAACTTGGCGAAGTAGGCGAGCGTCAGTACGCTGCCCGCCAGCGAGAGCAGGGCCAGGGCCACTTCGCCCTCGGCCATCAGCGCGTGGTAGAGGATCCACTTGGAGGCGAAGCCGTTGGTGGGCGGCACGCCGACCACCGAAAGCGCCCCGATGGCGAACATGGTCAGGGTGACGGGCATGCGCTGTCCGATGCCGCCCAGTTCGTCCAGCGAGTGCTTGTGGGTGCACAGGATGAGCGAGCCCGCCACCAGGAACAGCAGATCCTTGAACAGCACGTGGTTGACCAGGTGCAGCATGCCCCCGGCCATGCCCAGCGGGGTGCCCAGCGCCACGCCCACCACCATGTAGCCCAGCTGGCTGACGGTGGAGTAGATGAGCACCAGCTTGAGGTCCGACTGCATCACGGCCAGCAAGGCGGCCATGACGATGGTGACGCCGCCCACCCAGGCGATGGCGTACATCACCTGCGGCTGGCCCCACTGGGCGGACAGCCCGGTGAAGAAGCCCGCGCCGCCCAGCACGAAGAACAGCTTGGCGAGGCCGAACAGGGCGCTCTTCAGCAGCACCGACGAGATGTAGCCGGAAACCGGCGTGGGGGCCGTGGCCGGGTGCATCTGCACGTCGATGCGGAAGGGCAGTTGCGCCGCCTTCATGGTGAAGCCGATGGCCATCAGGGCCACGGCCGTGGCGGCCAGGGCCACCGGCATGGTCGGCAGGGCGGAACGCACCGCGCCGAAGCCGGGGTCGCCCGCCATGGACGACAGCATGACCACCCCCAGGAACAGGAAGGCCGCGCCCAGCACGTTGAAGAAGAAGTACTTGAAGCCCTCGCGTAGCGCGGCGGGGTTCTCTTCATGCACGATGACGAAGTACAGGCTCCACGAGCTCATGATCTCCCAGAAGGTGAAGAAGCCGAACAGGTCGTTGCTGGCGGCAACGCCCATCAGCCCGCCCGCCATGAACAGGAAGAACGTGTAGAAGCGCCACTGGGTGTGGCTGTGCTCCATGTAGCCCACGGCGTAGAGCATGTTCAGGCAGCCGATGACCGGCACCATGAGCGCGAAGGCGAAGGAGACGGAATCCAGCCCGCGTCCGAACGCCACCACCGCCACGGCCGCCACGGCCAGGATGATGGCGGTGGCCATGCCCGCCGCCTTGCGGTCGCGCCGCAGCAGGAAGGGCACCACCGCGCCCAGCATGGGGATGAGCACGAAGGGATGCCAGGTCACCGCCAGCATGGGCAGCGCGCCCGCGTCCAGCTTGCCCGCGCCCGCCAGCATGTCGGCCACGGGGGTGACCAGCGACAGGCCAAGCTGCGGCAGCACGCCCAGCACCAGGCACAGCGCGGCCAGCACGCCGGTGGCCGCGCGCATGGAGGCCGGGGCCTCGCGCACCACCGGACCGGTGTAGGGCTGGAAGACCAGGGTGCGCACGATGCGCATGTAGTAGACGCACCCGGCAAGGCTGCCCAGCAGCAGCACGGCGGCCAGCGCCGGATGACCGGCGGCCACCAGCGATTGCAGCATCAGGTACTTGCCTACGAAGCCGTTGAACGGCGGCAGGCCCATGATGGAGATGAGGCCGACGACCATGCACCCGGCGGTGAAGGGCATGACCCGGGCCATGCCCGCAAGGTCCGCCAGCTTCCTGCTGCCCGCGCGCAGGATGAGCCCGCCCGCGCAGAGGAACAGCAGGTTCTTCATGATGGCGTGGTTCAGCACGTGCAGCAGCGAGCCGGTGGTGGCAAGCCACGTGCCCAGGCCGACGACCATGAAGATTTCGCCCACCTGCCCCATGGTCGAGTAGGCCAGCAGGCGCTTCAGGTCGTCCTGGCGCAGGGCCATCAGTTCGCCGTAGAGCATGGTGGCCGTGCCGAGCACGGTGACCATGAGGCCCATGGAGCTGAAGCCCCCGGCGGATTCCCCGGCCTTGAGCAGCACGGCGGAGCCGAACACCGCCAGCATCAGCCGCAGGGTGCCGTACACGCCGGTCTTGGTCAGGATGCCCGACAGCGGGCCGGAAATGGATGAGGGCGCGGCGGGGTGGGCGTCGGGCAGCCAGCCGTGGCCGGGCACCAGACCCGCCTTGACCGCGAAGCCGACGAAGGCCAGCACCACCGCGCCCTTGACTACGGGAGCGGGCAGGGCGGCAGGCAGGGCGGCGGCAAGGCCCGCCAGGGCCGCGAAGTCCAGCGTGCCCGCCTGGGCGGACAGCAGCATGAAGCCGGGCAGCATGACGCAGGCCCCGGCCACGCACATCACGAAGTACTTCACGGCGGCGTGGAACGCCTTGTCCGTGGCCTCGTGGGCCAC
>JALHHV010000293.1 GCA_022837365.1 Desulfovibrio sp.
CGCGCCGCCCTGGGCATCGCGCCCGATGCGCGGGTGGCCATCTTCGTGGCGCACGGGGGCGAGCAGGCCATGCTCAAGGGCGGCCACCGCTGGATGGCCCTGTGGAACGAGGTGAAGCGGGCCGTACCGGCCGCCGTGGGGC
Source organism: Desulfovibrio sp. (assembly GCA_022837365.1). Classification (GTDB taxonomy): domain Bacteria; phylum Desulfobacterota; class Desulfovibrionia; order Desulfovibrionales; family Desulfovibrionaceae; genus Cupidesulfovibrio. Next base: position 143 of record JALHHV010000293.1, read on the forward strand.
TGATGGTGGGCGGCGACGCCGCCGAACGCGACGGCGACCTGCTGCGCTGGCCCTACGTGGATCGGGCCATGCTGGACACCCTGCTGGCCGCGTCGGACGTGTTCGTGTACCCCACGCTGGCAGACAACCACGCCCTGGTGGTGCTGGAGGCCATGGCCGCCGGGGTGCCGGTGTGCTCGTTCCGCGTGGGCGGGCTGCCGGAACAGGTGGAGGACGGCGTGACCGGGGCCCTGGCCGACGAGGGCGACTGGGGCGGCCTGGCCGCCTCGGTGGCGGGGTTGCTGGAGCGGCCGCGTCTGGCCCGCACCCTGGGCCGGGCCGGGCAGGAATCGTGGCGCGCCCGCTTCACCGTGGACCGGATGGTGGAGGACTACCTGAAGGTCTACGCCCGGCTGTAGCCGGCATCTTTCCGGCCGGGGGCGCGGTCCGCCAGGTCGCGCAGGGCCTTGATGGCCAGCCGGGCGGTGTCGCGGTCCCAGAGCATCCAGATGTGGCTCACGGCGGGCGAGGCGCGCAGGGTCCAGCCGGGCGTGGTCACGTGCAGCCCTTCCTGCGGCACCACCATGTTGTCGATGGGCGAGTACAGAGCCACGCAGGGAACCCCGGCCGGAGCCTCCGTGGCTTCCAGGTCGCGGATCAGCGCGCCCCGGAAGGCCAGGCTGCGCGCCAGGCGGCCCGCGCCCAGCCGGGCCAGGCTGCTGCCCTGGTGCGGGGTGCCCAGGGTCACCGCCCCGGCCACCAGATGCTGGTTGGCCGCGTCGGCCAGCCAGCCCCGGATCAGCAGGCCCCCCAAGCTGTGCCCCATGAGCAGGGGGCGTTCGCCGGGGTGGGCGGCCAGCAGGTCGCGCACCGCCTCGTCCAGTTCATCGACCAAGAGCCCGAAATCGGTGCGCCAGCTGGAATAGCCGTGGCAGTACACCCGGGTGAACCCGGCCGCGCGCAGCCAGCGGCGGTACAGGGTCCATGCCGTGACGTTGTGGTACAGGCCGTGGACCAACAGGACTGGAGGCAGGATGGGGGGCAGGGCGGGGACCGGTCCGCGTGACGGGGCGTTGGGCGATGGCGCGAAGGGGCGGGGACGGCAGCGCCGCCGGAACCACGGTCCCAACGGATAGAAGGCCAGGGCCAGCAGCACCCCGGCCACGCTGTAGGCCATGCCCCGCAGCACCAGGGCGGCGGGTGGCGCGGGCGCGGCGTCGCGGCGGGCGGCGCGGAAGAACAGCAGGTAGCTGACCACGGCCACCGCCAGGGCGATGCACAGCGGCACCAGCAGCAAGGACATGCGCGGACCTCGTCGGGCGGAATGCGGCGCGGGGAAGGCATGCGCCCGCCGCCGCGCCGGTCGTCTTGACGTGGTGAGAGTAGCCAATTACTGTTTACCGGACAAGCATGACCGGGCGCCGCCCGGCACCGTCCGCCTGCGCCGCCCACCCATGCCGACAAGCCACCCGTCACGAGGTTTTTCCGTCCCATGCCCATGTGTTTCCTTTCGCGTTTCCGCACCGTGGCCCGTTCCGCCGTCCGTGGCCTTTCCGTGACCGCCCTCGCGCTGGGGGCGTCCTGCGTCCTGACCCTGGCTCTGGCTCTGGCCCTGATGCTGGCCAGACCCGTGGCGGCCCTGGCCTCCGACGATGCCGACAAGGCCAGCGAAAAGGGCAACCTGCCCGAACCGGTGGAAGGCGCCGTGTCCATGCTGCTTGATGCCGTGGGCGACCGCAACGCCGCGCCGGGCAAGGGCATCGACCTGCCCGCGCTGCGCGCCATGCTCGATTTCGCCATGCAGCCCGCCGCAACCACCGAAAAGGCCCTGCCCGCCAAGCGCGACGCGGGCTACGGCATCTTCTACCGCAGCACGATCAACGCCCCGCTGGAAAAGCTGCTGCGCTACTGCTACGACCCGGCTATTCCGCAAGAGGCGGTGTTTCCCGCGTCCATCCGCAGCAGCCGCTGGCAGCCGGACAGCGACATCATCAGGAACGGCGTACGGCTGTGGGATCACGCCGCCGATCCGGGGCTGGCCGACGCCCCGCGGGTGCTGCACGGTGCCGAGCGCGAGGAGATCACCCCCGACACCTTCAGCGGCTGCTACTACGCCTACACCCTGAACCGGCTGCTGGTGCTCACGCGCCACGAAGGCCGGGCGGTGCTGGTGTCCGTGTCGCGGCAGGCCGAGCCTTCCACCGTGGGCCGCAAGGGCGCCATCGTGGGCAAGGACACCGACTGGGAATACGTCTATTCCGGGGTGCCCGGCGCCACCACGCGCGGCATCAGCTGGATGGACACCTACATGTACGATTCCGCCACCGTCACCGTGTTTTTCGAGGAGCAGCCCGGCTCGAAGAACACCGGCTACGCCCTGTTCAAGTGGGTGAAGGCCGGATGGGCCAACCTGAACGTGGTGCAGCGCAAGCACATCCGTTCCGGGGCCGAGCGGTTCCTGTCCGGGTTCCGGCAGGTGCTGGAATCGGACCGGCTGCCCCCGGCGGAAACCATCGCCGCGCGCACCGGCGAGTTCGACCGCATGAACGAGGACGCCCTGCGCACCGCGCTGTCCGACTACTGCGTGCGGCTGGCCGTGGTCGGCAAGGAAGATTCCATCCTCTCCCGCGACGACTTCTGGAAGATCATCAAGGACGGCACCTACGCCAACCACCTGAGCCGCGACGAACTGGTCAGCGCATTGCTCAAGAACTACATGAAGGAACGGCTGGGCAAGCCCTCGCTGGGGTCGTAACCCGGTATAGTGCGCCGTGCGCGCGGCACGGCCATCGCATCGCTCCGCGCGCGCCGTTTCCGTACCGCAACAGCAGGAGCCGCATGACCCCGCCCCGTGCTTCCTTTTCCGCCCTTCCGGGATGCGCACCCGATGCCCCCGACGCTGCTGACGCCGCCGCGCCGGACCTGGCCGCGCTGCTGGCCGGTCTGCCCGGCGCGGCGTGCGTGGACGACACGGCCTTCGCCGCCGCCTACGAGGCCACCGGCGACGTGGACCGTGCCCGCCTGAAGACCTGCATCGCCCGGCTGCACGTGCTGTACGGTCAGCCCGGCGACGTGCGCGAAGGCTGCGGCGTCACCAGTTGGCGACAAGGCTTCATCAGCATGGAGCGCACAACCCCCTGCGCCTGGGCGCTGGTGTGCGTGGACGGGGCGTGGACTTCCGCGCCGCGCCTGCTGGCGGCGTTGCTGCCCGCATTGTTCGCCGGGGTGGGCTGCGTGGCCGTGCTGCGCACGGGCGATAGCCGTGCTGCGCACGGGCGATACGGGCGCATGGCCCGCGCAGGTGCTGACCGCCCTGGAACTGGCCGGACAGGAAGTTGTGGCCGATGTGGCCCCCGCCGCGTTGTCCGGGGTGCTGGATGCGCTGGCGGCCGGGGATGGGGCGGGAGGGCGTGCGGGCCGCCTGCTGCTGCTGGGGCAACACCCCGAAGAACTTTCCGCCCATGCCCGCGCCCTTGGCGTGGAGGTGTGGCGCGATGGCCCCGCACCGGCCATCGGCATCGTTTCCGGCGGCGAAGATATCGGCCCTGCCGATCGGCCGGACGTGACAGCCCTGCGCGCCGCCCATCCGGACGCCACCTTCATGGATGTCCCCGCCACGCCGCACGGCGCACCTTCCGCGCCGCTCGCCCCCTTGACCGCAGTCGCCTGCGGGCCGGCCCGCGCCGGTGACTGGCTGGCCCATGCCGGGCTGGTGCTGGGTCCCGGCCACGAATGGTGCTGGATGCATCCCGGCCTTTCCCCGGCCTGGTTCACCCGGCGCGCCGTGGCCCTGCTGCCCGTGCCGCCTTCCCGCCATCTGCCGGGCATGCCCTGACCGCCTCCGCGCGGCGTCAACCGTCCTTTCCGGCCGTCACGTCCTCCGGTCCCCCATTTCCTTCGCACGCCATTCCCCGGAGCCTTCCATGTCCCACGCAGCCACCGGCGGCAAACGCACCCACCCCCGCGAAAAGGCGGGGCCGTTGCGCAACATCGGCATCATCGCGCACATCGACGCGGGCAAGACCACCCTCACCGAGCGCATCCTGTACTATACCGACCGCATCCACCGCATGGGCGAGGTGCACGACGGCACCGCCACCATGGACTTCATGCCCGAGGAGCAGGAGCGCGGCATCACCATCGCCTCGGCCTGCACCACCTGCGCGTGGAACGGCCATACCGTGAACATCATCGACACCCCCGGCCACGTGGATTTCACCATAGAGGTGGAACGCTCGCTGCGCGTGCTGGACGGCGCGGTGGGCGTGTTCTGCGCCGTGGGCGGGGTGGAGCCGCAGTCG